>NZ_CDWTNB010000220.1:0-6080 GCF_977947065.1 Frankia sp. CgJB1 | reverse complement strand
CGGCCGGGCTGCGCCGGGTGTGTCGGCTGGTCACCGGGTGACACCCGGGGCGTCGGCCGACGAGCTGGCCGAGGAGATCGCGGCTCTGCTCGCGGAGTACCTCGGCGTGCCCTCGGTGGACCCGGCGCGCGACCTGTGGGACCAGGGTGCGACCTCGTTCACGATGGTGCGGCTGTCCACCGCGCTGCGAGAGCGGCACGGTGTGCGGGTTCAGGTGTCGGCGCTGCTGGCGGACCCCAGCGCGCGCGGCATCGCCGCACACCTCGCACGGGAGAAGCCGTCCGCGCTTGGGGGCCCCGGGGAGACCGAGGTCGAGTTCTTCTCGCCCGAGGACCGGGCGCGGTTCAAGGCCGGCCGGCGGCACCTGCGGCCGACCTCGCCGGACGAGCCGGCGACCCGGCTCGGCGGCGCCGCGCCGCCCGCCCGGGCCTACCGCGACCGCGCGACCCGACGGGACTTCACCGGCGGGTCGGTCACCCTCGACGCGCTGCGCGCGCTGCTCGGATCGCTGCGGTCGAGCGACGTCGACGGCAGACCTCGACGCCTCTACCCGTCCGCGGGCGACACCTACGCCGTGCAGGTGTACCTCCATGTGCGGCCGAACGGGGTGAAGGGCCTGGCGCCGGGCATCTACTACCACCGACCCGACGAGCACGTGCTGCAACGGGTGCATGAGGGCTCGCCGATCATGGTCGAGGCGCACTTCCAGTACAACCGGGAGGTGTTCGACCGGGCGGGGTTCGAGCTGTACCTGATCTCGGAGCCGCGCGGCATCGAACCGCTCTACGCCGAGGAGTCCGAGCTGTATCTGGCGCTGGAGGCCGGTTACGTCAGCCAGCTGCTGATGACCGCCCAGGCCGAGCAGCCGGTGGGGCTGTGCCCGATCGGGGCGATGGCGTTCGACTCGGTACGTGAACACTTCCGGCTGCACCCGGGCCAGCGGCTGCTGCACTCCTTCCTGGGCGGGGCGGTGGACAGGTCGACCGCCGGGAACACCGCGGTCCCGGCGCCGCGCGTGGAGGTCTCGTCGCCCCGGCCCGCGGCCGGACCGGTGAGCCGGGTCTCGACCGGGCGGCGCCACACCGCCGAGGTGGCGGTGACCGGGATGGCGGGCCGCTACCCGGAGGCGGACGACGTCGGCGCGTTCTGGCGCAACCTGCGGGCCGGCCGCCGCTCGGTCGGCCCCGGTGCCGCCTGCCCGCGCCGCGGCGCTCCGCGACGGCTTCGAGCCGCCGCACGGCGGTTTCCTCACCGACGTCACCACCTTCGACGCGCTGCCGTTCCGGATCTCGCCACGGGAAGCGGAGCTGCTGGACCCGCAGGTGCGCCTGCTGCTGCCGGTCGCCTGGCAGGCGCTGGAGGAGGCGGGCCTGATCAGTGAGCCGCGGGGTCACGGCGGCCCTCGCGTGGGCGTGTACGTCGCGGTGATGTGGCACGACCACCGGCATGTCGGTGAGGCTCGGTGGCGCGCCGGTGCCCCCGCGCTGGTCGCCGCCGCCGCGTCCGACCTTCCGGCTCGCCTCACCCACGCCTTCCGTCTGCGCGGTCTCGGTGTGGCGGTGGACACCTCCTGCTCGTCGTCGCTGACCGCCGCGTACCTGGCGGTGACGGCACTGCGGGCAGGGGAGTGCGACGCGGCCCTGGTGTGTGGCGTCAACCTGGTCACCCACCCCTACCACCTGGCCGTGCTACGCGACCTCGGGCTGTCCACCGAGGTCCCGGCGGACGGTGCGTTGGTCCCGGCGGACGGTGCGTTCGCCGCCGACGGCGCCGGGTGGTCGCCGGGTGAGGGGGCCGGCGCGCTGGTGCTGCGCCCGCTGGCCGACGCCCGGGAGGACGGCGACGTGGTACACGGCGTCATCGAGGCCGTCGGCGGCGGCGGCGTGGGCGGACGGGGCCGTTTCGGTGTTCCCGACAGCGACGCGCTCGCCGAGTCGGTCCGCGAGGTGCTGGGGCCGCACGGCCTGTGCGGGGCCGACATCGGCTACGTCGAGTGCGGTGGGTCCGGCGCGCCGATGGCGGACGCGGCCGAGCTTGCCGGGCTGCTCGCCGCGCTGAGATCCGACGGCGGCGGGCAGCTTGCCGTGGGGACGGTCAAACCGAACATCGGACACCTGGAGGCCGCGGCCGGCATGTCACAACTCACCAAGGCGCTGCTCCAGCTGCGGCACGGCACACTCGCGCCCACGCTGGTGAGCACGCACCGGACGCCCCTGGTGGACTGGGACGACCCGAGGCTGGAACTGGTCGACTCCGCGCGGCCGGCCCTTCCGGGACGGGTCCTGGTGAACGCCGTCGGCGCGGTCGGCTCCTTCGGCCACGTCGTGCTGCGCCCCGGGAGGACGCCGTGACCGGTCCGTGGACGAAGCCGACCCCGCGGATGACCGAGGCGCCGCTGCGCCTGTTCTGCGTCGCGCACGCGGGCGGCGGCGGCGGTTTCTTCCTGCCGTGGCGCGATCGGCTGCGTCCGGCCGTCGAGGTGTGCCCGGTGCTGCTGCCAGGCAGGGAGTCCCGCATCGCCGAACCGCCTTACCGACGGATGGAGGATCTGATCGGCCCGCTGTGCGATGGACTCCGTCCGCACCTGGACCGGCCCTACGCGCTGTTCGGGCACAGCATGGGCGCGGCCGTCGCCTACGAGGCGGCACGCCGGTTCACCGGGGAGGGCCGTGCCCCGGTGCGGCTGCTGGTGTCCGGTCGGCGCGCGCCGCACCTGGCCGCGCGCCGCCGCCCTCTCGCGGACGTCCCCGACGACGACTTCAGCGCCGCGGTGGTCAGCCTGGACGGGACGCCGGACGTCCTGCTGGAGCAGCCGCAGTTGATAAAGCTGCTGTTGCTGACCATGCGTGCCGACTTCGCCGTCAACGAGAGCTACCGGCCCGGCGACGGGCCGCGGCTGACCTGCCCGGTGTCGGCGTTCACCGGCGACCGGGACCCGGAGGTCGAGCCGGTGGAGGCCGAGCGATGGCGGGTCACCACGGACGGCGCCTTCCGCCTGCATGTCTATCCGGGCGATCACTTCTACCTGACCGGGCTGCCGGACCCGCTCCACGACGACCTGATGACCGACCTCGAGGGGGATGTTGCATGGCCATCGGCATCGAGGCGCTGAACTGCTACGTCGGGCGGGCCTGCTTCGAGGTCGAGGACCTGTTCCGGGAACGTGGCCTGGACATCGCCCGGTTGGGCAACCTGATGATGACCCGCAAGTCGGTGAACCTGCCGTGCGAGGACGCGGTGACCAACGCGGTCAACGCGGCCCGCCCGCTGCTGGCCGCGATGGACGAGCGCGACCGGGCGGACATCGAGCTGCTGGTCGTCGGCGCGGAGTCCGGTGTGGACATGGGCAAGCCGATCAGCACCTATGTGCATCGCCACCTCGAGCTGTCGCCGCGGTGCCGGTCGTTCGAGGTCAAGCACGCCTGCTACGGCGGCACGGCGGCACTGCACACCGCCGCGGGCATCATCGCCCACTCGCCCGTGCCACGTGCCAAGGCGCTGGTGATCGCCGCCGACGCGCCCGGCTCGGGCTCGCGCGGCACGTACTGGGAGCCGTCCGAGGGCGCGGGCGCGGTGGCGATGATCGTCAGTCGGGACTGCGCGGTGCTGGAGCTCGACGTGGGCGCGAGCGGCACCCACACGTTCGAGGTGATGGACACCCTGCGGCCCAGCGCCGACGTGGCCGTCGTCGACTCCGACCTGTCGCTGCTGTCGTACCTGACGTGCCTGGAGCACAGCTTCGCCGCCTACCGCGAGCGGGTGGTCGGCAGCGACGTCGTGGACACGTTCGCGTACCTGGTGTTCCACACGCCGTTCGCCGGCATGGTGAAGGGCGCGCACCGCATGCTGCTGCGCAAGCAGGGCGCCCTGGCGTCGAAGGACGCCGACACCGACTTCACCAGTCGGGTGGCGCCCACCATCAAGTACGCCTCGCAGGTGGGCAACCTGTTCTCCGCGTCGCTGTACCTGGCGCTGGCCTCGCTGCTCGGTAGCGCGATGCCAGTGACACCGGCCAGGATCGGGCTGTTCTCCTACGGATCCGGCTGCGGGTCGGAGTTCTTCAGCGGCGTGCTGGGGGCCGACGCGGTGGAGGGGTAGGTCGGTTCGGCATCGGCGAGCGGATCGCCTCCCGACGCGCGCTCACGATGGCGGAGTACGACCAGGCCGTGGCCCTCGGCGGCGACCGCGGCCACGGCGTGGCGGGCCAGGCATTCGAGACCGGGCCGTACGCCGAGCTGTTCGACGGGGCCGGGTTGCTGGTGCTCGATCACATCGACCGCTACCACCGCGTCTATCGGTGGAGCTGACCGTGCCCGCCCTCGAGGTCGAGTGGGCCGGGCCGGTTGTGCGGGTCACGCTCGCCCGTCCGGACAGGGGCAACGCCATCGACCCGGCGCTGATCGCCGCCCTGCACGCCGCGCTGGACGAGGCCGAGGCGCGGCCCGACTGCCGGCTGGTCGTGCTGCGCGCGCGGGGCGGCGTGTTCTCGGCCGGCATGGACGTCGCGGTGGCCGCCCGCGCCGACGACTCCGGCCACGACCCGGCCGAACGCGGCGGCGTGTTCTTCGAACTGCTCGACCACATCACGGCCGTGCCGCGTCTGGTCGTCTCGTGCGTGGACGGCCGGGTGTCGGGCGGCGGGGTCGGGCTGGTGGCGGCCAGCGACCTCGTGCACAGCACCGAACGCGGTGTCTTCAGCCTGCCCGAGGCGATGTGGGGGCTGCTGCCGTGCAGCGTGCTGCCGTTCCTGGTGTGGCGCGTCGGTTTCCAGACCGCCTACGCCATGGCGCTGACCACGCTCCCGGTCACCGCGGCCGAGGCCGCGCGGTGGCGGCTCGTCGACGAGGTGTCCCCCGACCCGGCCCCGCTGGTGCGCAGACTGACCGCGCGGCTGGCGAAGCTGGACGACACGGTGGTGGGCGACGCCAAACGGTTCTTCGGCGCGCTCCACCCGATCACGCCGGAGACCAGGCGGCTCGCGGTGACCGAGTTCGACCGGTTGTCGGGGACGCCGAGAGTGCGGGATCGCTTCGCCCGCTTCGCGGCGACCGGCCGCTACCCCTGGGAGTAGCCGGTGGCGATCGTGTGGGCGTTCCCCGGCCAGGGCTCGCAGCGCAAGGGCATGGCCGACGGCCTGTTCGAGCGGTTCCCCGACCTCACCGCGCAGGCCGACGAGGTGCTGGGCCTCTCGGTGCGCGAGCTGGCCGGCGACCTGCGGCGGCTGGATGACACCCGCGGCACCTCCAGCCGGTCATGTTCACCGTCAACGCATTGCGCTACCTGGATCTCGCGGCGGCCGCGCCGCAGCCTGACTTCATGGTGGGGCACAGCCTCGGCGAGTACAGCGCGCTGTTCGCGGCGGGCGCGGTGGACTTCACGACGGGCCTGCGCCTGACAGCGCGGCGGGCCGAGCTGATGGGTGGCATCCGGGGCGGCGGGATGCTCGCCGTGCTCGGGCTCGACGAGGACCGCCTCCGCCAGGTGCTGGTGGCGGCGGACGCCCCGGATGTGGAGGTCGCCAACTACAACTCCTCGCGCGAGATCGTGGTCTGCGGGCCGCGGGCGCAGGTCCGGGCGATCGCGCCGCTGGTGCGGGCGGCCGGCGCGGCGAAGACGAAGCTGTTGCAGGTCAGCGTGGCGGCGCACTCCCGGCACATGGCGCCCGCGGCGGCGCGGCTGCGGCAGGCGTTGGACCGGGTGGTCTTCGCGGAACCGCGCGTGCCGGTGCTGTCCAACGCCACGGTCGAGCCGCACACCGCCGACCGGGTCCCGGAGCTGCTGGAGTGGCAGCTGTGCGCACCGGTCCAGTGGCGACGGACCATGCGGTACCTGCTCGATCGCGGGGTGGAGGAGCTGGTCGAGGTCGGGCCGGGGACCGTGCTGACGAAGCTGTGGGCGCAGGCGCGCGAGGAGTGGGCGTCGGTGGCCGTCGCGGAGCCGGTGGCGGTCGGTCGACCCACCGGCTCCCGCGAGCCGGCCGACCCCGGCGAGACCGCCGACGTCCGGGAACCGGACGAGGTCGTCGTACCGGCCGCCGTCGCGGCGTGGGTCGGGCCGGCTCCGGCCGAGCGGCTCGGCGC
>NZ_CDWTNB010000219.1:0-6099 GCF_977947065.1 Frankia sp. CgJB1 | reverse complement strand
GGGCCACGTCCGCACGGCGGGGTGCTGCTTGCTGTGGCTTCGATCTTGCCTGCTTGCCTTCGGCCGGGCGGGTAGTGATAGAGCAATATTTGTGACGCAGTAGCCTGACATCGCCCATATCCGAGCGGTGAGGGGCCTACGCTGGGGTTGCACCTGTCACCCATCTCGGGAGGAACCGTGCCCAGCCCCGGCCAAGGCGACGACGAAGCGTCGCGGGTGTCCGAGCCACCGCCGGCCTCGCCGCGGCCAGGGAGCGGCCCCGACCCGGACGAACCTGACCGGACCATCCTGCATCCACTACACCCAGGACCGGGACCAGGGGTGGGGCCGGGGCATGCCTTGTCGTCTCCGCCCTACACGAATCCGGTCTCACCGCCGTCGGCCCTGGGCTCGGGACCGCTGTCGGGTTCCAGACCGCAAGGTCCGGTTCTGCCACCGAGCCCGCCGGTCCCCACGGTTCCCCCTCACTTCGGGGGACTGACCGGTCCGGGTGGCCCCCGGGGCCGCCCGGCCCCTCCACTCCGTCCTGGCCGCCCGCTCCCCCCGGGCCACCCGGATCTCTCGCCCCGCCTGGATTCGCCCCGCCCACCGGCCCCCCACCTCGTCCGCCCGGGCTGACCAGCCTGGTCCGGGCGGACAGGGACCACCGACTCCGCCTGGCCTGCCGGCTCGGTCGGGGATGCAGGGACCTCCCGGGCCCCCGGGACCCCCTGGGCCGCCCACAGGCATGGCCGGCCCGCCCGGTCCGCTTTACTACGGCTCGCCAACCAGATCCAGCAACGCTGAGTCCCCGGTGACCTTCGAGCCTCCCCTGTCTCCCGGAACCTCGTCGACCGTGGAATCCCTCTCGGTTCCGGGGTTCCCGTCCACTCCGGAACGGCCGTTCCCGCCGGGGCCCCCGTCGGGCCCGGACCTGCCGCCGCCCCTGCCTTCGGGACCTCGGACGTCCTCCGGACTGTCGATGTCCCCACACCACGCCCCATCGTCACCATGGCCGGACGACGGCGACCTCACCTACCGCCTGACCCCACCCAGCCCCCCGCCCACCGGACGGCCCGGCATCCAGGGCAGCGACATTAACCAGCCCGGAACCCTCGCGGCCGGAACCGACACCGGGCTCGGCACGAACGGTGACACGGCCTTCCTCGGAGCCTTCGGGGCCCGGGGCAGGTCCACGGACGGCGTTGACGCGCATGTCGCGCCGTCCGCACCGCCCATCGGTTATCCGGCGCCGGCTCCCGGAGCGACAATCGGTGTCAACCCGCCGAACGGATTCCCTCCGGTGAGCGGGACGCCTGTCCCGACCGGCGGCTTTCCAGCGCCGGCACCCGTCAATCTCCTCGGCACGTCCGCTCCCTCGGTCGACACGGCCACCGCCACACGGCTCGGCGCACCTGCGGAATCCAGACGGCCCTCGTCATTACCGGGGCTGTTGCCGGGACTTCCGCCACCGGAGCCGCCCGCCCACCCGACAGGAATCCCCGCCAATGCGGCCGGGCCCGAGCGCGCCGTAGCCCCCTTGGCCAAGCGCGGCACAGCCTCCCGGCACGAAGTCAGCGTGGATCGACGCCTGCTGTTCGCGGGCGGCGGCCTCCTCCTGGCCCTGGTGATCCTGCTCGGAGTCGTCGTGTTCACCGGCGAGGACGGCACCGACACGACGAGCGGACAATCCGTCGCCACAACATCGGCCACCGGAGCGTCGGGGAACGGTGGACAGCCGGCCGGCAATCCACAGGAGATCCTCCGCTCGCTACTGAACCCGGTCGTCATGACGGGATGCGCCGTCCCCACACACCGTGACAGCGCCTATGCCGACGCCGCCCTCGTCTGCAAGGATCTCAGCGGCATCGAGGTCACCGCGTTCCACTTCCCGAGTCAGTCCGCCATGGACCGGCAGATCGGCGCCCGTGAAACGTACTACTACGACGAGGGGAACTGCGACGACGGCCAGCAGAGCTCGGAGCGGTGGAGCTCGCCGGCCGAGTCGACCGGTGGCACCCGGCTGTGCTACTTCTTCGCGAAGCGTTTCTACGAGTTCTGGACCTACGACGACTATCGAATCGCGTTCTCCGCGGATGATCAGGATCCGGGTAACCTCAACAGATGGTGGAAGTCGTTCGATCCACTCCGTCATTGAGCTGACCTTCCTCGGGAGACCGGATACCTGTGAACGGTTCCGAAGACGGATTCCCGCGGAATCCGGCCGACGGTGACGAGGATCCATCCAGTGAAACCGACTCGTGGTGGCGTCGCGGGCCCCTCACCGCGATCATCTTAATCATCGTGGCTCTGATCGCGGGTGGCGTCACCATCGGACTCGCCGTGACCCGCGATCCGAGCGACAGCCCCACCGGTCGCCACCCGTCGGCGGCCGGCACGACGGGCACGGGAGGCACCGTGGCCTCCGGAGGGGCCGTGGCCTCCGGAGCGGCCGGCGTCGGACCGTCGCCGGGCCCGACGCTCGATGCCGCCGAGGCACGGCTGCGGTCCTCGCTCAAGCCGTTCGCGGTCGGCGAGTGCGCGAGTGCGCCGCCCAGCGAGGGACAGGCGGTACCCGGTGGCACGGAGGCGGCCCTCAGCTGCGTCCCCGGGGTGGCGACCGATGCTCCGGCCCCCGCTCGAATCCTCGTCCTGCGTTACCCGGACGCCTCGGCCCTGGCCCGCGACATCGCCCGCCGGTCCGCAGCCCTCGCCGGCGTCGGCAACTGTTATCAGGGGCAGACCGGCATCGAGCGCTGGGCACGCAGCTCCCGACGCCGTGGCACCTTCCTGTGCGATGCAGGACCCGGTCGGTTCTCGGTGTTCTGGACGGTTGACGACGAGCGTCTCGGTTTCGCCACGGAGGATCCGCAGGCCGACAAACTGCTCGCATGGTGGCGGGAGTTCGACCCGGTGTGACGGATCGGCCGTGCTTGCTGCCTCCGGCCGTCCCGGCGTCAGGCCCCCGGATAGCCCCGTGACTGGTAGGGCGCGGAGAGATCGGCAAGGGTTTCCTGCACCCGCTCGGCGTGCGGCATGCACGACAGGCTGACCCGGCCCCGCTGCCCCACCGTCTCAATGATCATCTCACCCGAGCCCAGAACCCGGTCGAGGACGTTCTGCTGCACGGTCGCACCAACCAACCAGGCGAACGGAACATCACGCCCAACCCGCGTGACGACCCCTTCGCGGATCATCAGTCGATGGTTCGTCACGACGTAATGGGTGGTCATTCGACGTAGCCATGGCATCACACTCAGATAACCGATTGCACCGAAGGCGACCAGAAGCACGAGGTACTGGATGGGCTTCTGCAACACCCCTCCAGGTGCGAAGAAAACCCCCAGCACGGCGAAAAGGAGGGCGGCAACCGTCCAGAGCGCCGGGACTACCAGGCTGACCCAGTGCGGGTGCAGATGGAGGACAACCTCTTCGTCCTGGGTGAGGATATCGTCGGGAAACGCCACGGCAACGATCGTCGCATCTCGGGCTGACAGATCGCTGCCGGGTCCCTCGTCACCGCAGGTGAACGATGTCGGCGGCGCTGTAGGGTCGCCCGTCGACGACGAGCCGGCCGTCGGGGTCAACATCGGTGGCGGTCCCGAGCACCGCCGAACCGTCCGGCAGCTCGACGCGCACCCGCCGGCCGATCGTCGCGCACACCCGTAGGTACTCCGCGCGAGCCGCTTGCGGGTCAGCCTCCCAGCCAGTGATCGCCCCGACGAGATCGGCGAGTACCACCCCGAGCAGCTCGGTCCGGTCCAGAGCCGCCGGAAGCGCGCCGCTGAGCAGCAGGCTCGTCGACCGCTCCGGGAGCTCGTCACGCTCCGCCATGACATTCAACCCAAAACCGATAATCACCGAAGGTGACGACAGTGGGATCTGGACGACCTCGACCAGGATGCCGGCGAGCTTCGCATCGTCGACGAGAACGTCATTGGGCCATTTCAGGACTGCGGGAACCGCCGCCACCTCACGTAGCGTCGCCAGGAGCGAGGTTCCGACCACCATAGGCAGCCAGCCGAGCAGGGACATCGCTACCCGGGGTCGCAGCAGCAGCGAGACCGTCAACCCGGCGCCAGGGCGAGACTCCCAGGATCGGTCGAGCCGGCCACGACCCGCCGTCTGCTGTTCGGCGACGAGAACCTGTCCCCGGCCGCGGGCGGTGTCTTCGCCCCGGGCGATGCGCGCCAGCGCGGCGTTGGTCGAGTCGATCTCCTCTACCACCGTCAGGTCGAGGCCAACCGCGGCGGCACGGGCCGCGAGGCGTGCGGCGTCCAGCGGTTCACGTGTTCCGATGGACGCGGATCGCCCCTCCCCGACAGAGCGGGCCCGAGGGGACGTCGGCGAGGGCTTGCCGGGCGGGAGCTTGCCGGACGCGGGCTGCTCGGGAGAGGGTCCCACGGGTGAAGGCTCCTTCGAGGGTGACACCGGTCCACCCTGCCAGACCGTCCGGTCACCCGCCGGCGACTCGGGCGATCAGCGGACGATCAGCAAACTGATCCGGGATACGGTTAACTCACCAGAGGCCCACGAATCTCGCCTATCCGGTGAGATCCGCTGCACATCAATCACACGCGTGGACCCGCGGGGGTCGTACGCTGCCGGTTATGGCTCTTCCCGCGCCCGCAGAGGATTCCGCTCCCGACCCGCACACCACCGCAGGCCGACTCGCCCAACTGCGGCGCGTGAACGATGATGCCGTCCACGCCGGGTCCCAGCGAGCGGTCGACGCGCAGCATGCCAAAGGCAAGATGACAGCCCGCGAACGGGTCGAGGCCTTCCTCGACCCCGGGTCGTTCGTCGAGACCGACGCCTTCGCCCGCCATCGCGCGCACGACTTCGGCGTCCAGGCCAACCGGCCGTATGGCGACGGCGTGGTGACCGGGTACGGGACTGTCGACGGCCGGCAGGTCTGCGTGTTCAGCCAGGACTTCACCGTTTTCGGTGGCAGCCTGGGTGAGGTCTTCGGTGAGAAGATCGTCAAAATCATGGATCTTGCGTTGAAGACGGGCTGCCCCGTCGTGGGTATCAACGACTCCGGCGGAGCGCGTATCCAGGAGGGCGTCGTCTCCCTCGGTCTGTACGGCGAAATCTTCTACCGCAACGTGATGGCCTCCGGCGTCGTCCCACAGCTCTCACTGATCATGGGACCATGCGCCGGTGGCGCCGTGTACTCGCCGGCGATCACCGACTTTACCCTGATGGTCGACCAGACCAGCCACATGTTCATCACTGGCCCCGACGTGATCAAGGAAGTCACCGGCGAGGACGTGGGCATGGAGGAACTGGGTGGCGCACACACCCACAACTCCCGCAGCGGTGTCGCGCACTTCCAGTCGGCCGACGAGACGGAGTGCCTCGAGCTCGCCCGTGCGCTGCTGTCGTTCCTTCCGTCGAACAATCTCGACGACGCCCCGAGCTACGACGCCGTGGACGATCTGGACGCCGAGATCGACCCGGATCTCGACACGTTCATCCCCGACTCCCCGAACACTCCGTACGACATGCACCAGATCATCGAGCGGCTCCTCGACGAGGGTGACTTTCTCGAGGTCCACACCCAGTTCGCCCAGAACATGATCGTCGGATTCGGCCGGGTGGATGGACGTTCTATCGGGGTGGTCGCCAACCAGCCGATGCAGTTCGCCGGCACCCTCGACATCGACGCCAGCGAGAAGGCCGCCCGGTTCGTCCGGACCTGCGACGCATTCAACATCCCGGTGCTGACCCTGGTCGACGTCCCCGGCTTCCTTCCCGGCACCTCCCAGGAGTGGAACGGCATCATTCGCCGTGGCGCCAAGCTGATCTACGCCTACGCAGAGGCCACCGTACCGAAAGTGACGGTGATCATTCGGAAGGCCTACGGCGGTGCCTACGACGTCATGGGGTCCAAGCACCTGCGGGCGGACATCAACCTCGCCTGGCCGATCGCCGAGATCGCGGTGATGGGCGCCCGGGGTGCCGTCAACATCATCTATCGACGGGATCTAGCCAGGTCCGAGTCACCGAAGACTCGTCGGGCAGAGCTGATCCAGGACTACACCGATCACTTCGCGACCCCTTACATCGCGGCGGAACGGGGCTATCTCGACGCGGTCATCAGCCCGTCGGCAACGC
>NZ_CDWTNB010000218.1:0-6159 GCF_977947065.1 Frankia sp. CgJB1 | reverse complement strand
TCCTGGTGCCGTGCCTGCCTATGACTACCGCTGCCGGGTATGTGACGCATCGTTCGAGGTCCGCCGCAGCATGCACGAGTCCGTGCCGGACAGCGCGGTGAGCTGCCTCTCCGGACACACCGAGACCTTGCGGATCTTCTCTGCGATCGCCGTCAGCCGCGGCTCGGCCACGCCGGCTCCGGCCACGGCCGCGCCGTCCGCCGGCGGGGGCGCGTGCTGCGGCGGTGGCTGCTGCGGCTGACGCCACCGTTCGCCCTGACGCCACCGTTCATCCGGGGTGGCTCACCCGCGGTGGCGATGGATGCCCGCGGCCTGCGATTTCGTCGGCCCACGCGCCGCCCGGGTCCGCGGGCCGACATCCACCTGACGGTCCCGCTGGCCGCCGCACGCGGCGGCCCGGTCCTCCACCAGCCGCCGTCGCAACAGCCGCAGGGTATCTTCCCGCTCGGTCTGATCCAGACCGGCGACGAGGGTCTGCAGCAGATCACCTGATCCGGGTCGTTGGTCGCCATAGCCGAACCCACTCGTACCCATGGGCGTGTCCTACCCAGGCCACCGGCGTGTCACGCAGTCCCGGGCCCACGGGAACAAGGCGCCGGGCCACCGTCGTCTCCGCCACGCCTCCCGCACCCCCCGCAGCCGAGCGCGGACGACCCGGCGATCGATGGCCCGCGGGCCGAGCACCATGATCTATGCGATGCCCAGCGCCCACAAGCCGGCGAGGGCACCGAAGGCAAAAACGTTGAAGGCTCCGATCATCGCGAAGCCGACGAGCAGCAGAACGCTCGCGGCGAGCCCGCCACTCACGGGTGTTTCTATACCCCGCCGGCTACGGCGTCATACCGACTACTTCATGATGTTGGTCATATTACGGGTCATCGGACGGATTCAGTGGCGCCGTGACTCCACGTGGGGAGGGCCGGGTCGCAGTACCCGCCACAGCGCGCCCAACGAGGTGAACTGGATGTCGGGCGGCGCACCGGCGACCTCGTCAACCACCCGGTCCGGGGCGTGCTGATGATGTAGATGATCCATGATCTCGTCACGATTGGCGGGGAAGACCGCCCGGCCGAGCCAGCGGGCGAGCTCGGAGCGTTCCTCGACGTCCACCGGCGTCATCCCGGCCGGCGCACCGACCCGCGACCCAGCGGCATCCAGGTTCTGCGGGCCACCGGTCGCTTCCTCGGGGAACGGTTCAGCGGAGCGCCATTCCTCCGCCCGCGTGTCCCGCCCGGCCCGCACGAGCCCCTCGACCTCGTGCGCCATGATGTCGTCGCGCACAGGGCCGTGCTTGGTGCTTCCGCGATCCACTGCCATGTTCTCGTTCCTTTCCGCTGTTTCAGTGGTGCGCGCTGACGGACGAAGCAAACCCGCGATCAGGCCACCCGGCATCTCCGGCCAGCAGATGTTCACGGCCAGCGATGGGCGGGAACACCGGCATCCATGGTGCGGATACCCCACAACGTGTTGGTCGGACCCGCCGAACGCCTGGAGCGGGCCGAAGCTCTCGACCCGATGGCAGTAAAGATCCGTGACATGGTCCGCCGCTCCCTGCACGACGGCGCCATCCGGGACACCCTGCACGGCGTGCCGCTCGGCCACCCGCTGCATCCGGCGCTCGCCCAGCTCCCCATCGGAACCTGGATCTCCGCGGGGATCGTGGACCTGCTCGCGGGACGTCACGAGGAGTCCGAACGGGCGGCCCGGGTGCTGATCGCCACGGGGTTGCTCGCGGCGGTCTCGGCCGCCGCCGCCGGCCTCACCGACTACTCTGAGCTGCATGAGCGCCAGCTGCGGGTCGGGGTGGCGCACGCCGCGACGAACAGTCTGGCGGCCTGCTGCTACGCCGCCTCGCTCGGCATCCGGTCGCGTGGCAACAGCCGCCTCGGCCGTCGTCTCGCGCTGCTCGGCCTCGCCGCGGCCAGCACGTCGGCCTACCTCGGCGGTCATCTGGCCTACCGGCAGGCGTCGGGGGTCAACCACGCCGAGGAGGTACCCCACCTGCTGCCGCCCGGTTGGCATCCGCTCGCCCTTCTGGACGAACTGGCGGACGGCCGACCCGAGGTGCGGCTGTTGCGGGATGTGCCGGTCGTCCTCCTCCGGAAAGGAGACCACGTCGACGTACTGGCCGGCCGGTGCAGCCACCTGTCCGGACCACTGCACAAGGGAGAGATCATCCGAAGAGACGGCTTCACCTGCCTGCGCTGCCCCTGGCACGGCAGCACCTTCCGGGTGGCGGACGGCGCGGTGGTGCATGGTCCCGCGACCGCGCCCCAGCCGCGGTTCGATGTGTGGATCTCCGATGGTGAGGTCCGGGTACGGCTACCCGGGGCGGGATAGCTACCGCGGGATAGCTAACTGGGGCGGGATAGCGTCGAGGGGCTGTCCGCCGCGGAGCGGGGCGTCCCGGCTGCCGGGACGCCGTCCGGGACGCCGTCCGGGCTGGCGGCGCCAGCCGAGCGCTGTAGGCCCGCGCGGTCCGGGCCCGGGCGCCCGGTGGTGGCCATCTCGCCCACCCCGTAGAGCGCATAGGCTTTCCGGATCACCGGCCGGGCCACGTTGCGGACCGGCACCCCACCGGCCGTCGTCCCGTGCTCCGAACCGGCATGGGCGTGACCGTGCAGCGCAAGGCAGGCGGCTCCCGCGTCCACCGCCTCGGCAAGGTGGTAGCTGTCGAGAAACGGGAAGATCTCGGTTCGCTCGCCGATGAGCGTGTCTGGTACCGGGGCATAGTGCATCAAAGCTACGCGGACTTCGCAATCCAGACTTTCCAGCGCGCCACGCAGCCGGGATCCGGCGTCCTTCGTGTGCCGGATGAAAGCCTTCATCAGTGGTTCGCCGAAGTCGCTTCCGCTGGCCCCGGCGAACCCCCGCCGAGTCCCTTGACGCCGGCGATTCCGAGACGGCGGCCGTCGATGTCGAGGACCGTGCCGCAGCCTTCGAGGACGGTCACGCCAGCGTCGGTCAGCATTTCGGTGATTTCGTTCTCGGCACCGCCGTGGTAGTCGTGATTACCCAGGACGGCGACGACGGGCACCCCGGCGTCCGCCACCTCGGCCGCGACGATCTCGGCCTCGGCCGGCAGCCCCCGCTGAGTGAGATCACCGGCCAGCAGCAGCACGTCCGCCCGACCGGCAAGTCCACGCAGCAGGGGTGCGAAGGTTCCGCGGCTGTCCACGCCCAGGTGGATGTCGCCGACGGCGGCAATTCTGATCATGAGATGGTCTCCACGTTCGGCGGTGCCTCGGTCGGCATCCCCCGATCCGCGATGGTGACCTCGTTACTCACCAGGCGTCCGGGAAGCGCCTCGGCGAGCACATCCGCGACGGCCCGGCGGCGGGCGTCCGTGGCGACCTCGCCCTCGACCAGGATCTGCTGGCCATCCACCACCACCTCCAGCCCGAGCTCGGCCACCCTCGGATCCTCGGCGAGGCGTTCGTGCAGGTCACCGGCGAGGTACTCATCGGCCTCAGTGAGGTCCAGTACCCCGTACCCGGCGGTGTCGGCGACCCGCTTCGCGGTCCCGGCCTGCTCCGCCCCACCCGCTGGCACCAACGGGCCGTGCGGACGTGAACCCGTGGGGGTGCCCCCGGCCGACGGAGCACCTTCGGCCGACACCGCACGACCGGCGGCCGGGATCAGGTTGAGCCGGGTGGCCACGAGCAGGGCCGCCTCGGCGAAGGGGGAAGTGGCCGTCGCGCGACGCACCTGATCCCAGTCGACCTGCTCCCGCATCGCTCTGATCATCTGTATCACGCGAGCGAGATCACAGTACCGTTCCTCCAGGGCCAGCAGGGTCATCTCAAACCAGTCGGTGGCATCCAGCACGGGCATGCGCACCGAGTCCACCGACATCTCGCTGGACCGCTCCAGCATCTGCTGGGTCACCGCCCGACCCACCGGATGGTGGATGAGATCGACCAGCACCTCGCCGTCAAACACCTTGGTGAGCCAGTCCTCGGGTGAGTCGACCGGGCGCAGGCCGGCGTTCGCGAGCACCTCGACCGCCCGCGGCACGTCGTCCTCGCGCAGCATGAAATCGACGTCGTGGACCGGCTCGGGGCCGCCCCGGGCCCAGCAGGCGTAGCTGCTCCCGAGAGCGAACGGGATGCCCGCCTCCTTCAGGGTCACAGCCACGCGTTTCAGACTCTCCCGTAGGCCTCTGGACGCATCCTCCATACCGCTGCCCGTACCCGCGGGAACCACGCGACGCACCTCGCGTACCCCACCGAAGTCGGGACCTCGCGTACCCCACCGGAGTCGGGCGGCAGGTAGCTGTCGCGATTGCGACACCCCTAAATGACTATCTCAAAGCGGTGACAAGACTACTACAGAAGCATGGGGGTGTCCGGCCATCCGTAGTTATAATTTCACTACATGCCACAAGAGTTACCACTTCGACGCCTGATAGGCACCTGAATCTCACAGCTTGACGACACCGAGCGTCGACATGAGCGATGATGACCTTCGCGGCAAACCTGTCGCCCGCCTACTTCGACACCGGATTGGAAGCGAACCCTGAACACGCGCACACGATCCGACCAGTTGGCCAGGGCCCTCGGAGGGGAAACAGCCGCACCGGAGAACTCCGGCGAACGTCTCCCTGGACAACGCGCCACTGGGCCGGCCACCCTGACCTCGCGGCCGGTCGCCCCGGGCGGCCACGGCGTGGTCGACCTGTCCAGCCATCCCGGCCAGCTGGCCCGCCGGCTCCAGCAGGTGACCTATCAGCTCTGGACCACCACCGTCTCAACCGAGACGACGCCTCCGCAGTTCGTGGTCCTCAACAGCCTGCTCGCTGATCCCGATATTGATCAGCGCACGCTCGGAGAACGAGCCTCCCTGGATCGGTCGACGGTGGCCGATGTGGTGGCGAGGCTCGTGCAGCGTGGGCTCATCCGCCGGGTCCGTGACCCGCGTGATGGCCGGCGCAATGTCCTGCGGCTGACCAAGCGGGGAGAGTCGACCCACGGCCAGGTGGCGGACCGCATCGACCAGATGAACGACAAGCTGCTGGCGCCGCTGTCCGAGGAGGAACAGACCGCCCTGTTGTCGATGTTGGCCCGCATCGTCGACCAGGATAGGCCCTATTAACACAGTGCGGGGTCGCTACTCATCGCCTAAGGTCGATGACGGTCGGCAGTTATACGATCTCACCGGCACCGAGGACGATGCAGCGGCTCCGTCGACGCGGCACAGGACATCACGGTCGCTGCCCCCGCGCTCCCAGCAAACCGCCCTTTGACCTGCCCGCGGTACGACTCACGGTCATCGGGCTCGTCGTTCTCGCGGCCGGCACCTTCGGTATCGCCACCTCGTAGCTGCCCACCGGCCGCGAGACCGCCCGACCCGCACCGCCGTCCACCACGAGCCGCGCTGGACGGCGGGTACCCTCGGCGCGACGCGATGAAGACGACGGGCGGACGATGACGATGAACGGGCAAAGACGACGGGCGGACAAAGACGACGGACGAAGGTCGGACGTAGACCGGTCCGAGGAGGACACCCGTGACACCGCCTGACACCGCGGCCCTGGTGCTCCGGGTCATCGTGGATCTTACCCTGGTCACGCACGGCTACAACCACGTCTTCGGACCGGGCGGGATCAAAGGGACGGCCGGCTGGTTCGAGAGCATGGGGCTGCGGCCGGGCATCGTGCACGCCTGGGCGTCGGGACTGATCGAGATCGCGGCCGGTTTCGGGCTGCTCTTCGGGTTCCTCACCCCGTTCAGCGCAGGTGGGATCATCGGCACCATGGTGGTGGCCGGCGTGACCGCCCATCGCAACAACGGGTTCTTCATCTTCAGGCCGGGCCAGGGCTACGAATACGTCTTGATGATCGCGGTGGTCTGCGCGGCAATCGGCATCCTGGGACCGGGCAAGGCGTCGCTGGACCATGCGATCGGCATCGACCTGGACGGCTGGGCCGGCGGGCTGATCGCGATCGTGCTCGGCGTGGGAGGCGCGGCGCTCCTGCTCGCCACCGCTTGGCGGCCGAACAAGCCGGCTGTGAACGAGCCCGAATCCAGCAGCGTCTGATCGATCCGACCACGACCCGCCATCGTGCTCATCGCCACCACCACTCCTCCCCATCCCCGTAGCCGCCATCACGGTCATCACCGTTGGCCATCCGGCCTCCCCGTCCGTCAGATCGTCGAA
>NZ_CDWTNB010000217.1:0-6198 GCF_977947065.1 Frankia sp. CgJB1 | reverse complement strand
CGTAGACCCGACATAGAATAATCAAGTTATTTCAATGCGAGTCCTAGATCGGGCAGATCGGTCGAAGTAGGCACACGCTTTATAATACTCGCTAGACGGAAGATCGACGGATAAACTCGGGGGCAGATCTCCGACGCCCCTTCAAGTAGCTCGTGCGCGAAATATTCGGCGTCAGACCATGCATCCACCCGGGCCAGTACATACGCCATATAAGCCATACACATGGCATGGTCAATTATAGGTATACATTTATTTTTCTGAGATATCTCGTCAAAATGTGCTCGATATGCCTGAATTGCGTCATGCCATTCCGATAGATCGGCATGTAGGGAAGCTTCCTGTACGAAAATCTGTGCGTCGTCCAGCCACCATGCCCAATCGGGATCGCTGTCCCGGATTCCATCTTGATGGAGGCTACGTGCGCGAGAGAATATACGGACCGCCTTATTGTCGCCCAAGGTGGCCAAGGCGCGAGCCTCGCGCATCGCAAACATCGTAGCCATTCGGGGCGTTAGTCGGCGGCCCTCCATAGATCGCGCGAGTGTGAGCCCTTCTGCGGGAGCACCGTTCTCTGCGGCATGCATCGACATCCCCGCGCTCCCAGCGTCCGACGGTGGTCCGGTCAACGTCCAGTTCATGCGCAAATGACTCTTGAGAATAGCCCATGGCGCGGCGCCTAGCCGTTAGACCGCTTTGCTTCCGAGTCATCAACTCAATCCCTTCGCGTCCCGCGGATGCATCAGATGCATCAATTGTGCATCATCGTTGCCGTAGTCCCGCTGCGGCCGGTGCGCCACGGTAGGTAGGGGCACTTCGGGTCACCTTGCTCTGGGGATCGGCGTAGGCGGGATCGTCGTGCACCGCGAATCCGTGCTGCGCCCGCTCGATCTCCACTAGCCTGGGCTCCACCCGGAAGCGGCCGACAGCCGCCCGCGAGGCATCCACAGCGATGAAGGTGTCCTTCGTGCCGTGGACGATCAGGGTGGGTGCGGTCGATCTCTGGCGAGAGGGCAACGGCTCGGCGTCCCCGACTGCAACCTTGGTCCTCGCCAACAGCGGCAGGCTGCACCAGACCACCTTGCCGCCGGTCGAAGGTCGGTAGTAGGCCCATCGGGTGCTCAGGGCCGACAGCAGCAACAGGCCGCGTCCGCCCTCGGCGTCGAGAGCCGGGTCTTGCCGGATGGGTGCGGCTGCGCTGGAATCTCAGACCTCGATGATCAGATCAGTATCGGTGCGCGTCAGGCGGGTAGCGATGATGTCCGCCCCTCCATCCCGCTGGGTGGTGACGTCCCGGGCCGAGGAGCCGGCTTATGTACTTGTAGTGTTGACCTTTTCTGGGTTCTCGCGGAAGAACGACTCCGCCATGTCGGTTCCCACACGATGGCGCCCGCAGCTGCGAGAAGCCGAGCAGACTCGGCGTCGATGCCGCGGGCGCCACCAGTGGCCAGCGCCACCTGGCCGTCTAGGCGAAATTGATCCTTATCTCTGATTCCTTGCTCTCTTTGGCGTTAAGGTATTAAAGCGTTATGGCTATTTGCTCGGGGATGGAATCATCGGTATCTGACGGTAGATGTAAGAAATTTTCATCAATACGCGCCAGCTCGGCCATCTATGGCAATCGTAGCGCGGCATGCTATCCGGAGATGATCGGCTTGCCGAGCGGCAGGCCCTTCCCGCCGGTCTCGGTGGACATGATGTCGAGGTACAGGTAGACCGCGACCGCGATGAAGGCGAACACGACGTAGCCGCCGGCGTGCGTGAGGGCGGTGTTGGCGTAGATGGTGCCGAGCAGTAGCAACACCAGCGCGACGTCGACGAGCCCGAGCAGCAGGGTGTAGCTGCTGGGCAACCGCAGGGTGGCCACGGTGAACAGGACGATGGTGACCAGCCAGCTGATCAGCCACAGTTCGGTGCTCCTGGTGACCTGATCGGCGGGGATGTTGTACCAGTTGTGGCCGAGACCGAGGACGAACGCGGCGTAGCTGCCGTAGAACCCGAAGAACACCCCGAACAGGCTGGCCGCGGCGTTCTGCCCGAGCGCCGCCGCCCAGATCGCGGAGATCAGGAGACCGACGGTGGTGGCAGTCATGATGACGGGTATGGCGGCGCCGCCCGCGGCGGGCGGAAGCCACCCGGTGTCGACCAGCCCGAGGCCGACGGCACCGGCGATGAAGGTGGGGATACCGATCACGCCCGGGTTGCCGCGCAGCGGGCTGAGAGGCGGCGGAGCGGGTAATGTCTCGGTCTCGTTCGGTAACGGCTGTGAGTGGGTGGCGACGGTGGCGCTGTCGGTGCTGGTGGTCATCGGGATCATCCTCCTGAAGGGGCCGTTTCCGAGGCGGCCCGCCGTATGTGCTGCGGGTGCGGGCGGTAGAGGAGGGCTGGACGTGCCGTGGGGACTACGCCGTCCCCGTCCTACGCCGGTGAGGCAGTGCTCGGCCCTCCCGGTTTTGCTGGCGTTACTTGCCGTCGTGTCACGCTGCGGGCTACGCGAAACGAACGAGGAGTTTGATAATGCCTTCCTCCTTGGTTTTCTTCAACCTGAAGGCGCATTCGACTTCGTCGAACCCGAACTCGTGGGTCGTCATCGCCAGCGCGATGTCCATGAACGTTGGCCGGGTCGGGAGGCGCCGGGTGGGGTTGGCGCTGCCCGGAGGGCGGGGTGTGTGCTGTCGGTACCGACGTGTGTGACCGGTGCCGGGAGGTGGGCGTATGGCACAGCGTGTGCGGGCGCGGTGGCACCCTGTCCGTAGCCCCGTGATCGGGGTGGGGGAAGGACTCCCGGAGAGCTACCGCCGCGGGCTGGTGCGGTTTGTAACGGAGGTCAAGGCAGCCCGGCCGGCCGCAGTGGCCGTGCGCTGCGGTGGCTGCGCGTCCGGCGCCGGTCACCACGCCTGGAACGCGTCACCACGCCTGGAACAATGAGACATCGGTGGAGGAGGACATGAACGTGAGCAACCATGAGGTGCCGTCGCTGAGCAGGCAGGTCGAGACCGCCGTCGCCGGTGCGATCGACCGGGCGCTGCCGGAACTCGCCGGCGCCGACCCGGTTGTCCGGGGCTCCGACCACGCGGACTTCCAGGCCAACGCGGCGCTCGCGCTCGCCCGGCGGGCCCGCTGCCGCCCCGGGGAGCTGGCGGCTGCGGTCGCTGATGCCGTGCGCGCCGATGCCGTGCGCGCCGACGGCGCCGCTCTGGTGGCCGACGTCACCGTCTCCGGGCCTGGCTTCCTTAACATCACCCTCGCCGATGACGCGCTGTGGCGGCAGGTCACCGCCCGCCTTGCCGCCGGGCGGCTCGGCGTCGGCGCGGCCGAGCGGGGCCGTCGTACGATCATCGACTACTCCGGGCCGAACATCGCCAAGGAGATGCACGTCGGCCACCTGCGCACCACGATCATCGGGGACTGCCTGGCCCGGGTGCTCGGCTTCCTCGGCGCGGACGTCATCCGCCAGAACCATCTCGGGGACTGGGGCACCCAGTTCGGCATGCTCATCCAGTACCTCGACGAGCATCCCGCGGCGTCCTGGCACCACGACGACCTTGCCGCCGGCGCCTCCACGGTCTCGGCCCTCGATACCCTCTACCGGGCCGCCCGGAGCACCTTCGACGCCAACCCCGCCTTCGCCGACCGGGCCCGGCGCCGGGTCGTCGCGTTGCAGGCCGGCGACGCGGCGACCGTCAGCCAGTGGCGGGACATCGTCGCTGAGTCCGAGTTCGCCTTCGGGGAGATCTATCGCCGCCTCGGCGTGCTGCTCACTAGTGAGGACTCGGTGAGCGAATCCTTCTACAACCCCTGGCTTCCCGATGTCGTCGATGAACTCGTGCGCGCGGGTATCGCGGCCGGCAGCGACGGGGCCCTGTGCGTGTTCTCCGCCGAGGTGACCGGACCGGACGGGGAGCCCGTGCCGCTCATGGTCCGCAAGAACGACGGCGGCTACGGCTACGACACCACGGACCTCGCGACGATCCGCTACCGCATCCGCGATCTCAAGGCCGACCGGCTGCTCTACGTCGTCGACGCCCGCCAGGCCCTGCACTTCCGGCTCGTTTTCGAGGCCGCCCGCCGCGCCGGCTGGCTGTCCGACGACGTCGAGGCCACCCACGTCTCCTACGGCACCGTCCTCGGCCCCGACGGCAGGCCGTTCAAGACCCGCTCCGGCGAGACCGTCAAGCTCATGGACCTGCTCGACACCGCCGTGGAACGGGCCCGCACCATCGTCGCCGAGAAGGCCCCCGGCCTCGACCCGGCCGAGCTCGACCTGATCGCCGAGCAGGCCGGTATCGGCGCCGTTAAATACGCCGACCTGTCCACCTCCCGGACCAAGGACTACACCTTCGACGTCGAACGGATGGTGTCGTTCATCGGGAACACCGGCGTGTACCTGCAGTACGCCCACACCCGGATCCAGTCGATCCTCCGCAAGGCCGGCGACACCCCGGACACTCCGAACATCCCGGATGCCCCGGACGCCCTGGTCGAGGTGGACCCCACCCTGACGCCGCATCCCGCCGAACGGGCGCTCGTCCTCACTCTCGACGCCTTCGGTGACACGCTCGTCGACGTCAGCCGCGCCCTCGAACCCCACCGGCTCTGCGGCTATCTCTACGATCTCGCCAAGGCCTACACCGACTTCTACGAGGCCTGCCCGGTGCTGTCCGCTCCGGGCTCCCTGCGCGCCAACCGCATCGCCCTGTGCCGGCTCACCGCCCGCACCCTGCGCCAAGGGCTCGACCTGCTCGGCATCGCCGCGCCTGACCGAATGTAGGCCCGGCCGGCGGGTCCAGGTTAAGCTGGCATCCACGCGGATGTGCATGGTGTGCCGGGAAGTCTGGTCGGCGATGTCCGATTCGACCCCTGATGCTGGGAGACCGCCTTGGGCCCGCCGCCACCTCACAGTCCATGGTTTCACCGCAGTTTCTGGTTTCACCGGGACTCCCGGTTTTGCCGTGGTTTCCGGCTTTTCGGCCGTGGTTCGCGGGCGGAGACTCAGCGGGTCGCCGCCATCCTGCGCGGTGAGACGATCGGCGGGGCGCTCCTGCTCGCCGCCGCCGTGCTCGCGCTCGCACTCGCCAACTCGCCCTGGTCCGACGCCTACCGATCGCTGCTGGCCGTCCGGGTTGGTCCCGCCGCCCTCCACCTTGATCTGACGCTGGCGGAGTGGACCGCCGACGGACTGTTGGCGATCTTCTTTTTCGTCGCCGGGCTGGAACTCAAACGGGAGTTCGTCGCCGGTGACCTGCGTGATCCGCGCCGCGCCGCGGTCCCGGTGCTCGCCGCCTTCGGCGGTGTCGTCGTCCCGGCCGTCCTGTACACGTTGGTGAACCTGGGCAGCGGCGCGCTGCGAGGCTGGGCCATCCCGACGGCGACCGACATCGCCTTCGCGCTGTCGGTACTGGCGGTCATCGGCCGACACCTGCCGATCGCGTTGCGGACCTTCCTGCTCACGCTCGCGGTGGTCGACGATCTGGTGGCCATCGTCATTATCGCCGTCGCCTACACCGAGCGGCTGTCGGTCGCGCCCCTGGTCGGCGCGCTCGTGCCGTTGGCGGCGTTCACCGTGCTGGTGCAGCGGCGGGTGCGGTCGTGGTGGCTGCTGCTGCCGCCGGCGCTGGCGACCTGGGCGCTGGTGCACGCCTCCGGCGTGCACTCCACCGTCGCCGGGGTGCTGTTGGGCTTTGCGGTGCCGGTGCTGCGCAGCGAGCGGGGCCGTGCTCCCGAGATGGACCGAGGCCTAGCCGAGCACTTCGAACACCGCTGGCGTCCGATTTCGGCCGGTATCGCCGTGCCGATGTTCGCCTTCTGCTCTGCCGGGGTGACGGTGGGCGGTCTCGACGGTCTAGCCGAGGCGTTGAGTGACCGGGCGGCCGTGGGCGTGATCCTCGGCCTGGTCGTCGGCAAGACGGTCGGGATCCTCGCCGCGACCTGGCTGGTGGCGCGCTTCACGGGGGCGAGCCTGGACGCTGGGCTGGCCTGGCTCGATGTGGTGGGCCTGGCGATCCTGAGCGGCATCGGGTTCACCGTCTCCCTGCTCATCGGGGAGCTGGCGTTCGGGAGCGATTCCCCTCGTAGCGATCACGTCAGGATCGCCGTGCTGGCCGGCTCCCTGATCGCCGCTCTGTTGGCGGCCGTGCTGCTGCGCCTGCGTAACCAGGCTTACGCTCAGCTGGAGCGGACCGAGACCGCCCACCTCGTTCT
>NZ_CDWTNB010000216.1:0-6254 GCF_977947065.1 Frankia sp. CgJB1 | reverse complement strand
GGCCTTGGCCGAGGAACTGCATGACCGGGGATACGCCGGGAAATCACTGCGTCCACTCGGTGTCTCGCCTCCACATTTCCGGGACACACGGAAGACCCGCGGTGTCTATGCGACCTCCGGCGATGGTTCTCTCAGACCACCCGCAGTTCGCCGATCGCCTGAGCCATAACCTGCGGCACAAGGCCGACCTGCTCGGCCTGCCGTCGGACGTGGACGTCGAAGTCGTCTCCGCTGGACCTCCCCGGAAATTTCTGGTACAGCGGGCGCCGCGGCACGGCAGCACCGCCTCCGTGCGCATCAAAGCAGACGCCGCCCTGCTGGACGCCATTTATGACTGGGGCCTGGGACTGGCGACCAACCAGGGGTTCGGATGGATTCGGTAGCATGTCCGTAACCGGCGCAGTCCCCGTCACGGCCAACAATTTATTGCTGTTGACCGAGCATCCGTTGCAGCGGAGCGGAGCTCGGTCGATCGCCGTTCTTGCCGGCCGGGAAAATGTTGAGGACGTTACCGGAGAGGACCTGGGCAGGGTAGCCGAACAGATCGTCACGGACGTCGTTCAGGCCGCGATCGCCGGCAAGGATTATCTCGCCTACGACTGGTGGAAAATCCTCTTCGCAATGTATCCGAACGCGAAACCCACCCCCGCCAGGCGGACCCGGGACCGGGCCAAGCTGACCGCGGAGGTGAAGGAGTTCTTCGCGCCGGATCGGGCCGACGATGCGCTACCGGCCGTGTGCCTTCTGCGAGGGCCCCACCGACGTCCTCTGGGCGAAGTCGAACCTGCCGATGTTCGACACCACTCCGATCCGACGGGTGATGATCCCTATTCGTCGTTCTGGTCTACGACACGGCGGCGGAACGCAACCCCTAGGCGTTGCGCACGTGCCGCAAGTACCTGCACTGGGTGCAACGCAGCGTCTTCGAGGGCGAACTGTCGGCCGCGCAGTATCGTGCGCTGATGACCACGCGGCGCGGCCAGCCTGATCTCCTTTACGGCAACATCCGCCGGGGCACGGGACGCCCCGCCCGCCCTGGCACCGGGAGCTGAGAACCGCCTGAACCCACCGGTCGGTGAAGCTCGGTGGAACCCTCGGTCGGTTTTCGCTCAGGCGTGCGGCACGGTGCCGCAGGACGCCGTCGACGCGCCCCGGTAGCCGGTGAGGAAGGCATCGCAGCGCTGCCGCGCCGACCCGTGCGTCCAGGTCTCCAGGTTGACCTGGCCGGATGCCCTGACCTGAATCCGGTCGTCGCCGACGGCCTCCGCCGCGCCGAGCGCCTGGTCAAGGTCGGCCTCGCCGATGGTGACGTTCCCGCCGGTGTTCGCGAGGGTGCTCCAGACCCCGGCGTAGCAGTCGGCCTGCAGTTCGAGCTGCACGCTGAGCTCGTTCTCCCGGGACGGGTCCGCCCGCTGTGCCTGCCGCACCCGCGCCTCGGTCCCGGTCAGCGTCTGCAGATGGTGCCCGACCTCGTGCGCCACGATGTACGCCTGCGCGTAGCGTCCCTCGGCGCCGAAGTCGCGCTGGAGCTGGGCGAGGAATCCGAGATCGATGTAGACCTTGCGGTCCGGCGGGCAGTAGAACGGCCCGACCTAGGCAGACGCCACGCCACAGCCGGTCTGGACGGCTTGGGAGAAGTAGACCAGGCGGGGCTTGGTATACATCTGGCCGTTCCGGGCGAACTGAGCGGTCCAGACCTCATTGATCTCGTTGAACGCCTTGAGGACGAAGCAGTCGTCGTATTCATCGATGGCCGCGGCGGTGTTGCACCGCTGCGCGAGGTCACCCGACGACTGCCCGGGCTGCGACAGGGGTGCCGTACCAGCGTCGGTACCACCGCCGAGCACCGTCACCACCAGGTAGATGAGCAGGCCGACGATGCTCACCCCACCGCCACCGACAGCGATCCCCCTGCCGAGACCACCACCTCGCCTGTCCTCGAGCTCGGATGTGTCGACCGACGAGTCGTCGAACTGCATGACCTGCCTTCCGCCTTCCCCTTCTCCCCGGGCATGACCGGTCAGCCGGGTTCCGCAGGCAGTATGTCCATGCCGATCGGCTCTCGAATCTGGACCCGTCGGCTCTCGCGCCCGGCCCGGCCGACGTCACGACCGACACCGCACCGGCCGGGAACCCGTAGTCGATTCATGACACAAAGCTGTTGGGGGTAGGCACGTTTTCGGGGCCCGGAAGCGTGACTACCCCCCCATATTTCGGCCGGGCCGGGCCAGGCCAGGCCCAGGGCCGGGCCGGCTCAGGCGGGTCGACCGAGCTGGCGAGCGAGCCGCGTCTGGTCGAAGTACAGCCGGTTCTCGGTGATCAGGCCGCGCTCGACCCGGTAGACCTCGACGACACGCAGGTTGATCCGACGCCCGGTGGGCGCGAGCTCCGTCCCGTCCGGGTCGCGGTAGACGCCGACGTGCGTCGCGGTCAGCGTGTACTCCTCGACCACGATCTCGCCCTGCTCGGCCAGCACGTGGGTATCGACGTCGATCTCACCGAAAGCCGCCAGGAAGGCGGCGCTGTACTCGGCGCCCGCCGCGCGCCCCTTGATCCGCACCCCGCCCGATGCCTCGACGACCAGGTCCTCGTCGAGCAGCGACAGCACCGAGGCCTCGTCACCGAGGTCGAAGGCGTCCAGCGCGCGCTTCACCGTGTCCAGCGCCTCTCCCACGTGACATCCTCCAGGCTTGCCTGCCGCACACACCGTCCAGAGGGCGATCATCCCACCACCGGGCCGGTTCCCGACGGGAAACCGGACGTCCGGGAGGACGTCAGACGCTCGTGGTCGAGCCGGGGCGGATGATCATCAGAACGGTGACAATCACCCAGAGCAGGCTGAACACACCGGCCGCCATCGCGAGACCGCTCGTGCGGGCGCGCGCCGCGGCCGCGTCCATGGCCACCGCACCACCATCCATGGCCACCGCGCCTCCGTCCTGCACACGGTCGGGGACGGCCGGGGATCCGGCGACGATCTCGTCGAGGACGCCACGCTGTCCGGGCAGCACCACGATGAGAAGCACGACGGCGGCCACGGTGGTCAGCGCGATCGCGACGATCAACCAGCTCTGCCCAAGAACCCCCAGGCTCTGCGCGGTGAAGAACCCGAAGATCGGCACGACGAGGCCGAGCGCGGAGTAGACGCCACAGATTCGGTGCAGCACGCGGACAATCCCGGCAGCGCGCTCGTCGCCCGGGGAGGTCAGCGCCAGGCGCGCAGCCGGGGCGAACATGCTGGCGGCCACGGTGATCGGTCCGATCGCGAGGATCGCGGCCAGAACATGCACGCTGAGCAGAAACTTGGTCACGGTATGCCTCTCAGGATCGGCCCAGGATCGGGCGCGGACGGTCTGGATACGGATCCGGTGGCGCCGCGCCCACGCCTCGACGCTAAGGTCCGGGCGGCTCGACGCCCTAGCCGCCACAGACACCATCATCCTTCCGAGACTGGCCGATCCCACCCCGTCACTGGCCGCGGGCGCGCGCGGCACCCGGACCGAGCGGTCACGCCGGCAGCGCAGATGAGTAGTTCCGCACCGCCGCGTCCACTCGCTCCGCCATCTGGTGGATGATGGTTCCTGCGCGTAACCCGCCTTGTGCCGTGCGTCTTCAGGAGGCTTTCGGTATGCCTTTGCAGGCTGCTATTCGGCTTGATGTTCGGCTTCTCGTACGGATTGACGACCGCGTTCTCCTCGCTCGCCCGCCGGGAGAAGCCTGGCATGTCCTTCCGGGCGGTCCGGTGGCGGCGGGAGAGAGCACGGACGACGCTCTCGAACGGCAGGTAGGCTGCCTCGCCGGCCCTCGGACGGTCTCCCGGCAGTTCATCGGCGCGGTCGAGCACGACGGAACCGTCACCGGCCACTCACCTGAATCCGCAACCGATCACGTGCTCAGTATCATGTTCGCCGGCTTCTGGCCGCTCGACATTCCGACGCCGTCACGCTGGGGAGAGCACACGCTGGTTCCGGTGAACATCGACGTGCTTCTCGCGACACGCCTGCGCCCGCTATCGATGGCCGAGGTGGTACGTCGCTGGCTCGCCGAAGGCTGGTCGCTCTGGCGCGGCCTCGATCCCGCCGTCGGCAACCGGCGGCTGCCCTCCCTGGCCTCACTGCGCGCGCAGCTGTTCGCCCGGTGGGAGGAGCTGCGCAGCCTCACCTTCCGGGACGCCGCCGTGGCGATCTGTGCCCTCGTCACCGCGGCCGACGGCCACATCGATCCGGCGGAACGCGAGGGGCTACTCGGCTTCATCGCTACGGATCCGGTGATGTCCCAGTTTCCCGAACAGGACGTGGAGCGGCTCTTCGATGGACATCTGAGCCGTCTCACCGCAGACTTCACCGCCGGCAAACAGGCCGCGCTGGCCGACATCGCCAAGGTGCGGGGGCGGGTGGCGGAAGCCGCCGCCGTGGTGCGCATCGGGCAGGTGATCGGCCTGGTTGACGGCGAGTTCGTCGCCAGCGAGCGGGCCGTGGTGCGGGAGGCCGCCCTCACCCTCGGCCTGAACGCCGCCGAGTTCGCCCTGTGAGGGGCGAGCCGGCGCCGGTTGAACGACGTCGCCGGCCCGGCCGCTCATGACCTCCTCGGCTGGCCTTCCCGGCTGACCTCCTCGGCGCGGCACCGATCGCGGCGGCACCAGTGGGGACCGCCGCCGGTCAGCTCTCCTTCTTGATCTCGAACCAAGACAGGATCCTGCCTCCGAACTTCAGGTCACCATTAATCTTGATCTTTCTGGTGAGGAAGAGCTTGGCCCCGCTGGCTTGACCGGAGACCACCCGAACGAAGCGGACACGATCCGTGACAATGGTCAGCGTCTGCTCCCCCGCGGATTCACTCGGGGTCCCGGCGGCAGGCGGTGTCGCCAAAGTGCAGACACCGTCGGCGACCCGCAGCTCGTAGGTGCGCACGGCGCCGCCCGGTCCACCGTTGAGCACGAATCGGACCAGAGCGTTCTCTTCCTGTGCCTGCTCTGGCCGGAAGGTGTCGCGCATCTGCCGGAAGACCTCGTCCAGCACCGCGTCACCAGCCGGCCCACCCAGCAGGTCGGAGACCTCACGCTCCGACATAGCGGGCAGACCGCTGACGAGTTTCGCCGGGTCGGCCGTGGGATCGACAGCAAGGTCGGACATAGCCACACTCCTTTGCGTTCGTGTTGGCGTTCGTGGGCGGCAGCCTGTCGGCAGCACGCACGAGCACGCTAGCGAAGACGACACGGCGGCGGTTCCGTGGGCGACACAACCGGAATGTCGCGCGTGACGCCCCAGCCCACAGACGCCCCAGCCCACGGACGGCGCGGCCCACCGGCGGGTCACTATCGTGGCCAAGGTGGTCACTCCCATACTTCGACGCGTCGAAATCGACGGGCGCCCCGTTCCCCCCGATGATCCACATCGCCTGGCCCTGCTCTCCCACGGCCACTTCACCGTGCTGCAGGTGCGAGCCGGTCGGGCCCGGGGCCTGCGGTGGCATCTCACCCGGCTGGATGAGGCGAACCAGGAGCTCTACGGCGAGCCCCTGGACGGCGCACTGGTTCGCCACCGCATCCGGCAGGCACTGTACGCCACCCAGACGGCCGCCACCGGCTCCGAGGCCACGGCGACAGCCGCCACCGCGGTGGATGCCACGGTCCGGATTGTCGTCACCGAGCGGCCGGACGGCGCAGGGGTGCGCGTCATCGTCGCGATCGGCGAACCGGCAACCACGCCGACCACCCCCCAACGGCTGCGGTCAGTGCCGTACCTGCGCCCGTTCGCCCACCTCAAGCATCTCGGGACGTTCGCGCAGATCCAGCACGGCCGGCTCGTCCGCCGTGACGGCTACGACGACGCCCTGTTGACCGCCCCCGACGGGCTCGTCGCGGAGGGCGCAATGACCAACATCGGTTTCTTCGATGGCAACATGATCGTCTGGCCGGACGCTCCCGCCCTGCGCGGAGTCACCATGACGCTGTTGGAGCAGGCACCGGCGGACGGCGGCCCGCCCAGCGTACGGGCCCCCGTGCGACTGGCGGACCTGGCAGGCTTCGAGGCCGCCTTCGTCACCAACTCACGCGGGATCGCGCCCGTCCGGGCCATCGACGGCCACCTCTTCACGGGATCCGAATGGCTCATGACGGCGCTTACCCGTCGCTACGACGCGGTGCCATGGGATCCGATCTGAGCCAGGTCGACGGCGTCCCGCACGCCCGGGTGCTCCTGCGGACGGCCGGAGGACCACGTCCACCCGGCCTTATGGGATCGTCATTAAATAAG
>NZ_CDWTNB010000215.1:0-6274 GCF_977947065.1 Frankia sp. CgJB1 | reverse complement strand
CGGCATTGGGATAAGGGGGGACGCCGACGACGTCCTCAGCATCGATGGGAAGAACGTGCTGAATGCCGCCGACGCACCCCGGTTCAAAATGGCCCTGGGCGTCTACCTGTTCGACCGGAATTCCGATGGCGTCACCCACCTCATGATGCCGATTCCGGCGTATTTCTGGATCGGCTTCATTACCGGCGTAGATGTGTTCATCCCGGCGGGTGAGCGTTCGGTCGAAGTCGCGATGACGCCGCGGGGAAAAACGGCCCACCGGGACGTTCTCCAGGTGCCCGCCTGGCCGTCGGACCGGCATCGCGTCACCCTGCACTTCACCGGCGATGGCTGAACGGATCGCCAGGCCTCGCTGGGACTCTGCCGCACGCCCGCCTGGTCGTCGACCCGTTCCACGTGAGTAACCAGCGCCCTCTCCGACGCGACCGCACAAGGCCAGCCCCCACCGCAACATCCGAATTACATCGAACATTGGGTAAGATTTCAGCTCGAATAATTACCGGGTCGATCTTGACTCTACGTTGATATTGTTGTCCAGCCGGTTTCACAATGTTCACGCCACGATTCTGTCGTATTTTCTCACCGTACGTTAGATTGCCAGCGGCACGGAATACTGCGGCTCGGGCGGAGACGCTCGGGCGAGCGCGGCATCCTCACGTGGAGATGGGAGCAGGAATGGATCGTCGAACTCTCCTTCGGACCGGTCTTGTTAGCGTCGGCGCGGCGGCCTTCAGTGGCTCGCTGTGGCGCGCGGCGGCCGTGGCCTACCCGGCGGTACCGGGTAACAGCCCCTACGGGCCGCTGCAGTCAGCCGACGCCAACGGAATCATGTTGCCGTCAGGCTTCACCAGCCGGGTGATCGCCCGATCCACCCAGACCGTGTCGGGCACCAGCTACACCTGGCACAGGGCCCCGGACGGCGGCGCCTGCTTCGCCAACGGCACGGGCTGGATCTATGTGTCCAACGCCGAGGTAGGCAGCGGCGGCGGCGGCGTGAGTGCCGTGAAGTTCAACAGCAACGCCAACATCATTGGCGCCTACAGCATCCTGTCCGGCACCAACCGCAACTGCGCGGGCGGGACCACCCCGTGGAACACCTGGCTGTCGTGTGAGGAGACCAGCACCGGCTACGTGTACGAGACCGACCCGTGGGGGGTCAACGCGGCTGTCCGGCGGGCCGCGATGGGCCGATTCAACCATGAGGCTACTGCCGCCGACCCGGACCGGAAGGTGATCTACCTGACCGAGGACGCGTCCGACGGGTGTTTCTACCGGTTTATGCCCACCATCTGGGGCAACCTGTCCTCCGGCACCCTGCAGGTACTCAAGGAGGTCTCCGGCGTGCTGTCTTGGGCAAACGTGCCCGACCCCGACGGCAGCCCCACACCCACCCGCGACCAGGTCTCGGGCGCCAAGCTGTTCAACGGCGGCGAGGGCGCCTGGTACTCGGCCGGCAAGTGCTACTTCACCACCAAGGGCGACAACCGGGTGTGGGCCTACGACGCGGCGGCCAGCACCCTGGCGATCGTCTACGACGACAACGTCTCCGGCGCCCCGCTGACCGGTGTCGACAACATCACCGTCGCCGCCGTCGGTGACCTCTACGTCGCCGAGGACGGCGGCAACATGGAGATCTGCATCATCACCCCCGGCGACATCGTTGCCCCCTTCCTGCGCATCACTGGCCAGAGCTCCTCGGAGATCACCGGACCGGCGTTCAACCCGGCTGGTAACCGGCTGTACTTCTCCTCCCAGCGCGGCACCTCGGGCTCCAGCAGCGGCGGCATCACCTACGAGGTGACTGGTCCGTTCCGCACCTCGCTGTGATCGAAATCCTGTAACGGAGGAGCGGCGCGGGCATGCGCCCGACTGCGCGGAAGGCCTCCCCCTCGGGTCGGAACCGGCCGCCACCGTGACCGCCCAGCGGTCGAATCCCCGGGGTGTGGTTGCGACGGTCGACTCAAGCGCGGCCGGGCCCGTCGGTTCGGCGGGCTCCCCGGACTCGGGCAAAGGCCGAGGGTGGCCCTGCTTGGGCAGGGCAGGGCCACCTGTCCACGGACCCCTCCCGGAGGTCTCGGGCGTCACGCCCGGCTGCGGCTCGCCGTCACGCTGGCCCCGCCCGGCGGAGGTCGCGGCTCGACGCAGGGCGGGACCGGCCTGCCGCCAAGACTGACGCGGGCGACCGGGATCCGGAAACGTCAGTCAGGCATGCCTTTCTCGTATGGGCCGCGCGGATGTCGTCGTCTGCGCCACAGGCAACCGGGCGCTGGAGGGGAAGACTTCACCTATCTACGGCCCGGCTCCTAGGTGGCGTCCGTGACACCACCCCGGCCAGCGGCGACAGCACGCCACCAGCAGCCGTCGCTGTCCGCAAGGAGTCAGAAACGACATCCGCCATACACCGCGAAGACCCGGGAAGACCCGGGAAACCGCCGAGCCCGTGCTGTCGGATATCCGATAGTCGAGCATTCAGCCGAACATCTGTGCCCGTTTGGCATGGCGTCGTTATCCTGATGTGTCGACTGACGGAGGACTGATCGCCCGATTTCACTCCGGCCTTCACCGACCGTACCGACATGGAAGGCCGTTTCGATGTCGTACGAATCTGGACCTTACCGGGTATCGCCCAAGCTGCTGGCCCGGGAGGACTTCCGGACGGCGTGTGCGACGCGAGACTTCCGCGCGGTGTTCCGGCTGATGAAGAAATATGACGGTGCCAGTCAGAATCGCATCGCCTCGCCGGTGGAAGGGCTCAGCCAGAGCAGGGTCAGCCGGATCATGCAGGGCGAGGACCGCATCGCCCGGCTCTCCCTGATCGAACGCATCGCCGACGCGCTGCGTATCCCGGGTAGTTATTTCCACCTGGCCGCACGGCCGTGGGAGGCGGCACGGGACGTGCGCGAGCCGCCCGGGCCGCCGACGGTTCCGGCCGGACCCGGCCCGACGCCGGTGGCCCACGTCGCGACCCCCTCCGTCGACCCGGCCCCGGCCCCCCGGGCCCGTCGTCGCCGAGAGCCCGGGCCGGGTCCCCCCCGGACCGGGGGGCCTGGTCGTCGAGGAGGACCGGGCCGAACTCCGCTACGACTACGACGACAGCATGTACGTCGCCCACCAGCGAAGACGTCTTCTCAACGCCGGCAGCGAACCGGTCACCCGGTATCTGATGCGGATATCGGTTGACCGGTTCCCGGGAGATCCGGAACGCTCCGCGCGGTTGTACCGATCCGATCCACTGCGCTGGGAGGACCTCCAGCTCAGCGCACACTGCGGCGGCGAGCAGATGGCCTGGCAGGTCAAGACCGACTGGGACGCGCTCAAGGAGGTCTGGCTGCTCTTCGAGAACAGTCGAGGGCGATTTCCGCTCTATCCCGGCGAATCGGCATGGATCAACTACAGCTACCAGGTGAGCAGGGAGAAGTGGGGGCCGTGGTTCCAGCGTGCCGTGCGGGTACCGACGAGTTTCCTCTCGGTGCAGCTGGACTTTCCGGCCGAGCTGGATCCCGTGGTCTGGGGCATGGAAACGTCGATGACCGCCGATGCCTTCCCGTTCCGGACCGCAATCGCCCGCACCGACTCCGGCGACCGGCGGATCTTCACCTGGTCGACCACCGAGCCGCCGCTGCACGCCCGCTACCGACTGGAATGGAACTTCCGGGCCACCGTGCCGGAACGTGATCCGGCCGCGGAGACCGGAACACGTCCCAGCGATCAGATGGCGGCCGTTGGCATCGTGCAGGAGGGTGAGGCGATCCTGCGGCAGTCGGCCCGCCCGTTCGCCCTGCCCGACGAGGCCGAGGACGCGCGTCGGGTCGTCGGCCGAGCTGTCCTCCGCCCTCGAACGGGTATCCGCCCTGCACACCTTCGGCAAGGGCATGGGCATCGCCGCGCCGCAGGTCGGCATCAACCGCGCCGCGGCGATCGTGCGTACCCCGGGCGGCGACACGCTCACGCTGCTCAACCCCAGCGTCATCGAAACCTCCCGGGAGACCGACGAGCAGTACGAGGGCTGCCTGAGCTTCTTTGACGTCCGTGGCCTCGTCCCCCGGCCGCTGGAGCTGCACGTCGAACACACCGATATCGACGGCAACCGGCACATCACCGTCTATCGGCAGGGGCTGGCGCGGCTTGTCGCCCACGAGATCGACCACCTGCACGGTCAGCTCTAAACGGATCGGATGCGGGCCGGAACCACACCGATCCCGGTGGAGCAGTACCGGGGTACCGGCTCGGCCTGGTCCTACAACCGCTGACCGACCCGAACGCACCCGCCTCGCGGGCGGCATGACGGCTGGCGGCTGGCGGCGACGCAGCGCCGGGACCGGGTGTCCGGCACCGACTGGTAGATCCGACATATGACATGATTCCCTCGTGCCGTATAGTCCGGAAAGCGGGCGATAGGTGCGGGCCCGCCGGAACGCCGGCACAGATTTTTCCAGATCCTGGTTAGAGATTGCCGGCAGCGGGTAGCGGAGGCTTGATCACTACGCGGCGGAACAGTTTCTCCACGCACCGCGTATTGTTTACCGTCAACGTGACGACCCAGCTACGGACTAGGGATTTCCAGCCCGCTGGACAACCTCTAGAATCGGGCGCGCACGCGGGCGCGAAACACCATTAAAAAGATCGGGATAAGTAAACAGGATGCACTGTGTGCATCCTCACATACTCTTGTTTTTCCTGGGTCGCTCTCAGCTATGTTCATTGCCGTGCCGTCACCTGATGGCATGCGTCGGGCGGCACGCCGCATCCTGCCCCCGCTCGACGAGAATCAAACCTTCGGCAGGAGCGGGGGAACCAATTCCGGGCGCCACGAAAAGGCGTTCTCGGGGTGAAGCCGCGATGCGCGGCCGGGCATTCCCAGCCCGAACCCGACAGCTCACCTCGCAGGCGTGGGGAAGGGCAACTCAATGTCCAACGCTCGTTCGCTCGCTCGTGGCCTCAACCGCATCAGGCTCGGTTCCCGGGCCTTGATCGCCGCCACCACTCTCGCGGCCTCGATCGGCGGTGGCCTCGCGCTGTCCCAGCCGGTCAGCGCGTCGACGAATGCCGACCGCTTGCTCTCCAAGGTGATTCCGTGTGAGTCCGGGGGAAACCCGCGCGTGGTCAACTCCATCGGCGCCGGCGGGCTGTTCCAGTTCCTGCCCAGCACTTGGCGCGGGGTCGGCGGCAAGGGTCTGCCGCAGCACGCCAGCGTCGCCGAGCAGTGGCACCGCGCCCGCATCCTGTACGCCCAGCAGGGGACGAGCCCCTGGTACGCATCGAAGCCGTGCTGGGGTCACAAGATCTGAGCTGCCCGACTTCCCGCGCCAGCTTTCACTGTCCGCGCCCGGCCGGTACTGATCGGCGCGCGGCCAGCAGCCCCGTGTCCCCTCCGGGACACGGGGCTGCGCGCTACGTTTCCCGGTCACGGTTTCCCGGTCACGGCGACGCCGGCCAGGTCAACTTCCGCAGCCCCGCCCGGCGGCGGAGACCCGGCGGACCCACCGATCGGCCGGCTCAGCCGATCCGACGGCGGCGGGCGATCTCGGCCAGCGTGATCCCAGCGGCCACCCCCGCGTTGAGGGACTCCACCGCACCCGCCATGGGGATCCGGACCCTCACGTCGCAGCGCTGCTCGACCAGCCTGGACAACCCGCGTCCCTCGGAGCCGATCACCAGGACGAGTGGGTCGGTCGCCATCGTGAGCTCGTCGATGCTCACCTCGCCGCCCACAGCCAGACCGACGACGAACTGGCCGCCCGCCGCGTAGGAGACGAGCGTGCGGGCCAGGTTGGTGGCGCGCGCCACCGGCAGCCGGGCGGCGGCCCCCGCCGAGGTCTTCCAGGCCGCGGCGGTCATGCCGGCGGCCCTACGCTCCGGAACGACGACGCCATGGGCACCGAAGGCGGCGGCCGAGCGCACCACAGCCCCGAGGTTGCGGGGATCGGTGACCCCGTCCAGCGCCAGCAGCAGACCGGGGGGGGACGAGCGCGCGCGGGCGAGGAGATCATCCGGATGGGCATACCAGAACGGCGGTACCACGAGGGCGAGACCCTGATGCGGAGCGGTGCCACACATCCGGTCGAGATCCGTGCGGCCGACGTCGGCCACGGCGATCCCGGCCCGCCCGGCGAGTCGGCGGGCGTCGGCGAGCCGCTCGTCGAAGTCCAGCCCGCCGGCGATGAAAAGGGCCGACGACGGCACCCCGGCCCGCAGCGCCTCGACCACCGCGTTGCGCCCGACCACCAGCTCGTCGCCCTCGGTCCGCCGTGGGCGCCCGGTCCCCGCGGAACCC
>NZ_CDWTNB010000214.1:0-6411 GCF_977947065.1 Frankia sp. CgJB1 | reverse complement strand
ACTTAGCGGAAATGGCATTGGGACATGACTTCATCACCCTCGTTGGGGATTCGTGGTGCGACAGACGCATCAAACATCGCGCGATTGACGCAAAGCAAAAGATGGGGCCGGCGGCCACGAAAAGGCCACACCGGGCCATCCGGAAAGACCTCCCGAGCAGTTCCTCTCCCTGCCTTCAACCTCATCTGGTGACACCAGAACCAGATTTTGAATCCGTCATCTTCAAATTCTTATTACTGCGTCACCTGGCGGGACGGCATCCCCGGGGAGGAGGACCCGGCAGGGTGGAGGATCTCCCCTCCATCGCGCCGGAGGGATGGCCGGCGCGGTGACCGCGCCCGGGTACGCCCTGCCCACGGCACGTGCGGAGGAGAGTCCAGGCGCGCTCACCGGTTGAACCAGCCCACCGGTAGCCGGAACGACGACGGGACTCGGCGCACAAGAAAAATCGCCGGGAACCGGAACACCGGGAGAAACCGGACCGCCCGGTCACGGCATTCTTCGTCCTTGCCCGGCGAGGCCGGACGGGAACAGCCACCTCACCAGATCGACCCGCCGCCACACAACGGAAGCCAACCACCGTCGCCGACGACAGGGATCGTGGATCTCCATGGTCGTACCTCGTCGTCTTATCGATCGATCACGGCAGGGGAGCCGCTGGCGCCCAGTGGCTTCCGGTCCGACTACGGGGTTACCGGGGACCCGCGACCCAACCATTCACCACTTCCCACCATGGATCATGCCGATGCGTGGGAAGGATGGCCCAACGTAGGGTTCACCTGGCTCGAACACACGAAAACAACACCGGAAGCTGTTGATCGGCGGGCAGCTCCACTCCGCGTTGGCCTCCCCCGCGTTGGCCTCCCCGCTGGCGGACGGGGTTCCAGGCCGGCCAGCCGGGTATCCCGGACCGGGCTTCGAAGGAGGCGGACGATGGCCGACATCGTGGTCGGGGTCGATGGTTCCGCGGGCTCCCACACGGCGCTGCGCTGGGCGTTCACCGAGGCGGAGTGGCAGGGGTGCGGCATCCGAGCCATGATCGGCTTCGCCCGTGGTACGGCACAGTCCGGGATGCGGGCCGGTCTGGCGCAGGCGGCCGAGCGGACGCTACACAAGACCGTGACGGCGGTCACGCCACCGGGATCGACCGTCTCCGTGGCGGAGCAGGCCGTGGACCTGCCGGGCGCGGAGGCCCTGCTGACGGTCGGCCGCGACGCCAGCATGATCGTGGTCGGTGCCCGGGGGCAGGGACTGCTGCACCGGCTGCGAATCGGGTCGGTCAGTGCCTCCGTCGCCGTACATGCCACGGTTCCGGTCGTGATCGCCCGCGGTGACGTCGAGGCCGCCATCGCCAGCTCGGGTGCGACCATCGGCTCGGGTGCGACCGCCGCCGAAGGCACGATCCCGGCCGGCGCGCCGTCCCGACTGTCCCGGCCGATCGCCGTGGGTGTGGACGGCTCCCCCAACGCACTGTCGGCCCTCGCCTGGGCCGCTGGGGAGGCCGCGCTGCGCGGGGTTCCGCTGATCGCCGTGCACGCCTGGCTCGCAGCGATCCCGTTGCCGTTCGCCGAGGCACCGGGGGAGATCACCCAGGCCCTGGAGGACCAGGCCCGGGCCGTGCTCGACGAGTCCATCGCGGGCGTCCGCGACCGCGGCCAACTGCCGGCCGGACTGGACCTACGGGCCGTGGTGGTGCCCGCCTCGGCCACCCAGGCCTTGATCGTCAAGGGCCGCGAGTGCGATCTTGTCGTCGTCGGCGCCCGCGGTCACGGCGGCTTCGCCGAGCTGCTGCTGGGATCGGTCAGCCACCAGTGCATGCTTCACTGCCCCACCCCGGTGGCGATCATTCGGCAGTGGTAGCGGGGCAGCGGCGACCGGTCGTCAACGGGTCGGGCCGTGCACGACCGCATGCGTGTCCGGGAGGATCCCGTCCCAGGCGTACCACCGCTCGTTGTTCTGCCCGGGCGCCGGATCCCACGGATTACGCAGCAGCACCCGCCGGCGCGCCGCGTCCACGGCGAGCAGGGTGTAGGCGTGCGCCGCGACGAGCCCGCCAGGTCGGGTTCGACGCCGGGTGGTCACAATCACCACCTCGCCGCCGGCGAGGAGCTCCCCGAGGGCGGGAACGGTCGCCTCGTGGGCGGCGAGCACGTGCGCCGATCGCCCGGTGAGCGTCCGCAGGGCCGTCGCCGCATTTCCGAATTCGATGGCGGGATAGCCGCCGTGCAGCCGGGCGTAGGCCTTCTCGTACAGCGCCGGCCACAGCTCCGGCCGTCCCGCCGCGTCGTCGCCGTCCATCGCGACCTCCTCGTACCCGGCTGCACGTGACCAGGAGGTGCCCGGCGTCTGCGGCCCGGGTGCCTCATCCTCCGATCGATCCTCTGACCGCCCGTACGGCGGCTGGACCCGACGAGCGGGCAGTGCGGCCGTGACGGTGACGCCCACGCCGGCGCCGGCCGGTCCGCGGGGGTGCATGGTGATCATGACAGTGCCGTTGGGGTTGGCCCGCAGCCGCTCCGCGAGCAGCCCAGGATCCTGGCGGGCGATGCCGATCAGCGCCGCGACGAGGTAGCAGTCGGCGACGTCGCCCTGCCCCACATCGCTCGGGCTGATCCCGTCACGCACCGTCGGGTCGCCGGTGCGGTCGACCGCCACGACCTCGCCGGGGCGTCCGCGGACGACAGGGTAGCCGGGTTCGAGCCATGGGAAAGCCAGCAGGAGGTCTCCGATCATGGCCGAGGAGGCCCCGGCGATCAGGGTGTCGGTGAGGTCGGCCAGCGCCGGCAGGTAGCGAAGGATGCCGGGGCCCGGATTTTCGATCACCCGGGCGGCCACTGCGGCAAGGACCGCCAGGGGCCGGCCGCGCAGCCGGGAGATGGCCGCCTGGCGCATCGCCGCGGACAGGCCAGCCAGCCGAGCGCTGATCGCCGCCAGATCATTGACGGTCACTGCCGCCGGATCCGTGCCGATGCGGGCGACCAGCTCGGCTGCGGCGAAACGCGCCATCCGCCGGTCGATGCCGCGCGCCATGGCCGGCGCTCCGACGGCGACCGCGTGCAGCCCGAACCCGACGGGGTCGTCCCGTCCGGACGAGCCAGCCAGACTGGACGAGCCGGCCAGACCGGGCGGTTTGCGCTCCCCGAACAGGCCGTGCGGACCGGACCAGTCCGCGCCGCCGAACGGACCGGGCAGCCGGCTCAACCGTTCCCCGTCCGCGGCGACGGCCCGAGCCAGGGCTGCCGACCGGTCGCCCGCTGCCCGCAGGCGGTCGGACAGGACGCCCAGCAGGACCGGATCGAACAGAACGGTTTCGTCAATCGGGACCATCCCGGCGGGCCTGCCGTCCCCGGTGCCGCCGGTGGCCAGTCGGTGGGCCAGCATCCACATCCGTGGGTCGTTCCCGACGCCGCCGGACGCGTCGAACCGGCGCAGCCGGGCGAGCTCATCGGCGGATACCACAGCAGCCGCGCCGAGACCGAGGCGCAAGGCGTGGGCACGCTCATCGTACCGCTCGGCGAGCCAGTCGAGCAGCCCGGCCCGATCGCGCAGCATCCCGGCGCCGACGTCGAGCGCCCGCTGCCAGTCGTCCAGCCGGGCGGCGTACCGGATCCGCCACGGTGACCGCCAGGCCCGCGGGGTGTCGGCGGTACGCACACCGGCCAGCACCCCGGCCACCTCCGGGGCGAGCCGGCGTAGCCGGGCGGCGCGCTCGCGCAGTTCGCCCGCGGCCGCGGCGAGGGCCGCGACATCACGGGGTGTACCAAGGTCTGCTCGCATCGGGCACGCCATCCGGCTCGCTGGCGACGGGATGATCAAAGCGTAACCCGACGGGTCCCCCTCGCCACGTCGGCTCGGCCACCCGCGACCGCGGGCGCTCGTCCGCGTTAGAGTTTTGATCATTTGGCCGCAGGGACCGCGGCTCCCGCGACCCTGCCGCCAAGAACACCGGGAACACCGGAAAGCCCGGAACACCGGGAACGCCAAGAACTGGGAGGGCATGTGACCGAGGCCGTCGTCGTCGCCGCAACCCGGTCATCGATCGGGCGGGCGTTCAAGGGTTCGCTGCGGGGGATGCGGGCCGACGACCTCGCGGCCGTCATCGTCCGGGCAGCCCTGGACCAGGTTCCGGCCCTCGACCCGGCCGATATCGACGATCTCATCATCGGCTGCGGGCTACCCGGAGGCGAACAGGGACACAACATCAGCCGCGTCGTCGCCGTCAGCCTCGGGTTCGACACCGTTCCCGGCACGACGGTCTCCCGGTACTGTGCCTCCTCCCTGCAGGCTCTGCGGATGGCCGCGCACGCCGTCCGCGCGGGAGAGGGCGACGCGTTCATCGCCGCCGGGATGGAGGTCGTCAGCAGCTTCGTCAGGGGCAACAGCGACAGCCTGCCGGACACCCAGAACCCGCGCTACTGCGAGGCCCAGGCCCGTACGGCGGCCCGCGCGCAGGCGGGGTCCGCGCCCTGGACGGATCCCCGGGCGGCCGGCGAGCTGCCCGACGTCTACATCGCTATGGGGCAGACCGCCGAGAACGTGGCCCAGCTCGCCGGCGTGAGCCGCCTCGAACAGGACGAGTACGCCTGCCGCTCGCAGAACCTGACGGAGCGGGCCGTCGCGGACGGCTTCTTCAAGCGAGAGATCATTCCGGTGCCGCTGCCCGACGGCGGGGTGATCGACAGCGACGACAGTCCCCGGCCGGGAACCACGATACGGGCGCTGGCCGCCCTCAGGCCGGTGTTCCGCCCAGACGGTACCGTCACGGCCGGTAACGCCTGCCTGCTCAACGACGGAGCCGCTGCGGTCATCGTCATGAGCGACACCAGGGCCCGCGAGCTCGGCATCACCCCGCTGGCCCGGATCGTCTCCACCGGCGTCAGCGCGCTGTCACCGGAGATCATGGGCCTGGCCCCGGTGGAGGCGTCCCGGCGGGCCCTGGCCCGGGCGGGGATGACGATCGACGACGTCGACCTGGTAGAGCTGAACGAGGCATTCGCGGCGCAGGTCATCCCGGCCTACCGGGCACTCGGGCTCGACGTCGCGAAGCTGAACGTGCACGGTGGCGCGATCGCGCTCGGTCACCCGTTCGGGATGACCGGCGCCCGCCTACTCACCACCCTGCTGAACGGACTACACACCACCGACACGACCATCGGATTGGAGACGATGTGCGTCGGCGGCGGGCAGGGCATGGCGCTGGTCGTCGAGCGGCTGTCCTGAGCCGGGAATTCGCGACCTTTCGGACTCCGAATATGCCGCGACCGGCACCTCGTGCTAGGCAGAAAGAGCACGCGCATGCGATCGGTCACCGGAGCATCCAGGCAGAACAGACCGGATCGCCCGGCAGGGAGGTCGGCCATCATGATGTTCGCATCCGTCGGAGAGAGGTTCGTCGTCCACGGCCGCACGGTGGGCAGCCCGGAACGACACGGGACCGTGGTCGAGGTACGCGGCGAGGACGGAGGCCCGCCGTTCGTCGTGCGTTGGGATGACGGGCACGAGGGGCTCTTCTTCCCGAGCTACGACTCGCTCGTCGAACTCCGACCGTCACGGGAGTCCGCGGGCGTCTGACCCCGGGCACGCCCGAGCGCGGGGAGCCAGGCCCAGGGCATGTTAATCGCCTGAAGCATTTTCCGGCGAAATCGGCTGCCCCGGGGCCTTCAGGCGATGTGACCTGCTGCGCTATACAGCAGGGACACAGCTGTCGGGCCGACAGGTAACGTGCGTCGATCCGGAGGCAACACAGATAGCTCCGGAGCGTGACCGATGCCTACGCCCTCCCCGTCCACCGGCGATCCAGCCGATCATCCCGGCCGGCCCGAACACCGGTCGGAACCAGGCCGTCCCTCGGGCCCGGACCACGGGTCCGGGCCATCGGTGGCACTCGTCAGTATGGTCAGTCGGCGCTCGGGCATCGTCGCCGTCGTGGCGCTGCTCGTCACCGCCGCCCTGGGGTTCGGAACCACCCGGCTGGAGTTCACCACCGGCCAGGACAACTATCTGAACCCCGACTCCCAGGTCGCCCGGGACAACGTCGCCTACCAGTCCCTCTTCGGCGGCCAGGCGATGGTCACGCTGTTCGCCCTGGACAAGGGCGAACGACTCGAGGACCTGTTCACCAAGCGCAACATCAGCCAGTTCCGGGAGTTGCAGGCCAGCCTCGACGCCGATGACCGGATCGAATCGGTGATCACCCCGCTCGCGGCGCTGGAGTTCACGAACAACCTGGTCACGAGCCCGGACGGCAATCCCGTCAACAGCCCCGCCGGGAAGATCCTGCTCGGCGCCCAGCGCCGCGACCCGGATCCGGCCTCCGCCCAGCGGCGCCTCGCCGACTCCATCACGACCCTGCAGCGGATGCAGGCGAGCCTCAATGCCGCTTCTACTGGTGGATCTTGATGGTCGTCGGTG
>NZ_CDWTNB010000213.1:0-6460 GCF_977947065.1 Frankia sp. CgJB1 | reverse complement strand
GGCATTGAGGCTCACCGGCATGATGAGCAGCCCGGTGGCGCTGACCGTCAGCAGCACGATCACGAGATAGAGCGACTTCTGCTCGTTGCTCAACGTCGTGAACCGCTGCTGGAACGGGATGGCTAGCAGGAAGGCGGTCAGCAGCTGCACGCCCGTCTGGACGACGCGCAGCTCCTGCAGCAGATCTCCCCAGTTGCGGTACCGGCGTTGCGCCGGGGTCTCCGAAGGGTCCGGCCCGCCGTTCGAGGAGTTCCCCCGGGCGGTGGAGATCCTCGCCGTCACCCCGCCGTCGTCGTCTGCCGCCGAGCGTCGCGCAGCCGGTCGACGAGGGACACCGCCGGCCCGAATACCCGCTGAGCGGTGGGGGATCCCGCGACCGAAGGGTGCGGATGGGTGGGGGCGATCGCCTGAATGGCCCGCAGTCTGCGGCCCAGGCGCACGAGTTCGGACTCGGGACGGACCTGGCGCAGCGCCTCGAACTCCTCCCGCTCCTCGCGCTCGGCGTGTTCCACCACCGTGTGCTCGAACGCGGCGAGCTTGGCCCCGAACTCGACGCTGCTCGCGTCCATCCGATCGAGGCCGGCGAGGTCCCGACTCGCCGCCTTCTCCTCGCGGTTGCGGGCATCGGTCACCTCGGGCCCCACCACCTGCCGGCTGATCGGGCGCAGCACCACCTCCTCGCCGGTCTCGTGGGCCGCGAGCAGCGCCCGCAGCTTGTCGAACGTCTCCTGGCGGCGTTGGCCCGTTGACGTCCTGACCTTCCCGAACAGCTCGCGGATCTCGGCATGCTGCGCGAGCAGGATCCCGATCACATCGTCCTCGGGGAGCTGACTCGCCCGGGTTCGTTCCCTCGTGGCCTTGCTGACCGTCATCGCACTCTCCTCATCGCGGACCGCGCACCGGACCGTGTCCCTGCTGGCCTGCCCGCTTGGCGGGAACAGGAACCTGGTCCGAGCGGGGGGATGCGCCGGATCGGGATGGCCAAGCCCAGGGATGGGCCCCAGGATCAGGAGGTTCGTCGGAATCAGGAGGTTCGTCGGCGCCGGGCGGGTCTACCGGCGTTCGAACATCCAGGCGGCAGCCAGCGCTACGCCGACCACGATCCCGACGAGCAGCGCCCCGCCGAACACGAAGAAACCGACCGTCCTGATCAGGGTGACCGCGATCGGCAGCGCTGCGGCCAGCAGGAACACGCCGCGGGTGCGCACCGGCGTGTTCACCATGGCGAAGATCTTGCGCGGGCCCGTCACCCGGTTGACGTTCAGCTCGTCGGACACCGACGGCATGAGCCGGATCGTCGTCCACGTCAGCAGGACGAAGGCGATCGACAGCCCGAGGGCGTAGAGGAGCCCCACGCCGCAGCCGAAGGCGTCGAACGCCGCACCGGCACCGATCACAGTGATCATCAGTGGGACGTACCAGGAGGTGGTGCGGTCCTGCCGGGCCTGACCGGCGAGCCAGCGCGCCTGGGCGAACCGCTCGCCGCGCCGACCGGAACCGCCGTAATACTGATCCTCCATAGTCGCTCGACACTCCCCTCCCACGGCCGGCGCCGCGGTGCCCCCGTACCTCACGGGGACATCACGCCCCAGTCTCCCCATCCTCCCCCAAGACGAGGGAAAGCCGAGCCGTTTCGGGAGGATCACCTGCCCGCCGCGCCGTCACCGCTGGGCCGCAGGCCGCGCTCGGCGGGCCGCGAGAGCCGGCACCGCAGGTGGCACGGCAGATGGCGCGGCAGGCGACCCGCCGTCCACCCGCTCGGTACGTGCCCGATCGGGCATCCCCGCCCGGGGTCTTCGATCTCGGCCCACGGCCCGAGAACTCGCGACCCGAGGGAAAGGGACTCGCACCGGGTCGAAGATCTGCCGCGGTGGAGTCACCACACACCGCACTAATTACCACAGGTCGTACTGCCGGGCGTGCGGATGACCGCGACCGCGCACTGGGCGTGTGTCACACACTGTGAACTGGTGGAACCCAGCAGCAACTCGGCGAAGCCGCCGCGGCCCCGGGCTCCGATGACCAGGAGCTGCGCCCCCGCTGCGGCCCGCAGGAGGCTGGACGCGGCCGCTCCGCGGATCAGGTCCGTGCGCACATCGAGATCACCCGGCTCGGGCAGACCCGCGCGCACCGCCTCGTCCAGCACGGCCCGCGCGGCCCCCTCGAGGGCGGCGTCGACGAGGGCCGTTCCGCCGGGTCCCGTCGCATCGAGCACCGGGTCCCCGAGCGCCGCATCGGCGGGTCCCGAGTCACCGAATCCTGGATGATCATCGAGTGCCGTGCCCCCCGGTGCCGTGCCCCGAAATCCACGGCCGACGAATCCCGAGGCGAGGCCCGTTCCACCCGGGTCCGTCCGGATGAATCCGGTCCCGCCCGGATCCGCGTCGCCGGGCCCCGCACCAGCCGGCCCGGCACGGACGGCCCCGGCGCCCGCCGTGGGCACTGCGCCGACGAACCTGGCACCGCAGAGTCCCAGCCGGACAACGAACTCCGGTGGCAGCGACGTCCAGGCGTGCAGGATGCGCAGCGACGCCCGGCGCAGCGCCGCCTCCTGGGCGGCCCACCGCAGCGCGGCCAACGAGCAGGCGGACCCGTCCACCCCGACGACGACGGGCCCGCTCTCGGCCGGCGCCGCCGACCTGCCGTGGACCACGACCACCGGCACCGACGCCCCGTACACGCACGCCATGCTGACCGAACCGGCCGGCAGGCGGCGCGGCCGGTCACGGCCGCGGGCACCGAGGACGAGCATGGCCGCGCCCTCCGACTCGGTCAGTATCGTGTCCACCGGGTTCCCGTACACGGTCCGCTCGACGATCCAGGCGTCGGGCTGGGCCTCGCGGACCCGATCGACGACGTCGTGCAGCATCCACTGGGCCGTCCACCGGGGATGCTCCGGTGAGGTGGCAGGCGGCGGCTTCACCCGCGTGCAGAACGGGCCGGCCGCAGCCCAGACGAGAACGGCACGCACCCGCGCGCTACAGCGACGCCCCGCGCGCACGGCCCACCGCAGCGCACGCTCGGCATCTGTCGACCCGTCGATCCCGACCACGATGTCCGCCACGCGGCACCGCCTCCCCTCCGAACATCCTCGCTCGCCGAGCAGGCATCCGTCCCGATCCCGCATCTACTACAACACGAAGAGCCAACGGGCGCGACGGGAGACAGACGGGAGACAGGGGATGGATCTCCCGGCAGTGGCGGAGGTTGGTCACGAACAGGTCAATATTGGTCACGAACCAGTCGATATCGTGCACGAACAAGCCGATATCGGTTACAAAGAGCCCAATATCGATCACGAAACGGTAACAGATATCGGTGCCGACCAGGGTGTGCGCGGAAAACCCGAGGGAACACCAGGAGAGGAGGTGGTACGGATGTCGGTCCGCCCGGCCCCCGCCTCAGCGCTCGGGCCGAAGGCCGAGGTTCCCGAGCCGGCGACGGCGGTGGTGGAGCTGCTGAGGATACTGCGCCGCCATCTGGGCATGGATCTTGCCTGGCTCGGCCGCATCGAGACGGACGTCCTCGTTGTGCAGGTCATCAACGGGGACGGCGCGTCGTTCCAGCTGGCCCCGGGCTCCACCGTTCGGCGCGAGAGCGCCCTGTTCGGACGCGTCCTGTCCGGTGAGTTTCCCACCGTCATCCCGGACACCCACGCCGATCCGCGCATCCTGCGACTGCCCGTCGTCGACGAGCTTGACGTGGGGGCCTACGCCGCGGTGCCGGTCATCGACAGCGACGGCCTCGTCTACGGCCTGGTCGGCTGTCTCGGGCACGGGCCTCATCCGCACCTGCGGCCGCGCGACGGCCGGTTCCTGCGGATGATCGCGGAGATCCTCGGCGATTCCGTGACCGACCTGCACCGGATGTGGGAGGTCCGCAGCCGCGTCTGGCGCGACGTCAGCCATGTGATCGACGGCGGGGGGCCCGCGCTCGCCTTCCAGCCGGTGCTCGACCTCGAACACGGAAAGATCATCGGAGTGGAGGCGCTGTCCCGGTTCTCGGACTACGCCCGCAGCCCGTCACAGTGGTTCACCGCGGCAGGCTCCGTCGGCCTCAACGTCGATCTCGAACTCGCCGCGGTCCGACGCGCGCTCGCCGTGCTGCCCCGGCTGCCGACACACATGATCCTCGCGGTTAACGTCTCGGCGACGACCCTCTCAGCCGGCCTGGTGGAGATGATCATGGGCGAGGACGCCGAACGTATCCTCGTGGAGATCACCGAGCACGAACGAATCGGCGACACTCCGGCGATCAACCGCGACATCGAGCACCTGCGCCGGCTCGGCGTCCGCATTGCCGCCGACGACGTGGGTACCGGCTATGCCGGGCTGGAACAGCTCGTCCGGCTGCGGCCGGAGATTATCAAGATGGACTGCTGCCTGACCCAGGGCATCGACACCGACCCGGCCCGGCGGGCTGTGGCCGCCGGGCTGGTGCACGTCGCCAAGGAGATCGGAGGCGGCGTGGTTGCCGAGGGCATCGAGACCGCGGCCGAGCTCCAGGCCACCCGGGAGACCGCGATCCCCTACGGCCAGGGCTTCTTTCTCGGCCCGCCCACCCCCGTCCTGCCCGAGGCCGTCAGGTAAGCCCGCCGTCAGGCAAGCCCGCGGCGCGCTCGGCCGCATCGGCGGCGGTCAACCATCGGCGGCGGTCAACCATCGACAACGGGGCTCTCCCGGCGCATCCGGAACCAGACGACCTTCCCGTCGCCGGGGATGACGTCGGCACCCGAGGTCTCAGCGAGCTCGGCCACCAAGTGCATGCCCCGCCCGCTAAGCGAGTCGGTGTCGACCTGCTGCACCTGCGGGAGGCGGCTGTCCGGATCCTGGACGCCGACCCACACCTGGTGGTCGGTCGTCCGGATCTCCAGAACCGGCTCACCGCGGCCGTGCACGACGGCGTTGGTGACCAGTTCGCTGGCGAGCAACACGACGATCTCGGCCAGCTCCGCCGCGAAGCCGGTGCCGGCGAGGCCCGCGGCCAACCGGACCCGGGCCTGCCGGGGCGCGATCGGGCTGAGCGGCAGCACGAACCTGTCCAACGGCTCGCCCGGCTCGCCTGACTCGCCGGGCAGCCCCGGTTCACCCGTCATGTGAAGGACATTTCCTGGCAATCATGCGGATAAACTCGGTGTCGGAGCTCAGCCCGTGACCTGCGCAAGCACCTCGTCCCAGTCCCGCAGGAAACGATCGAGACCGTACCGGGCCAGGGCCGCCCGCCGGGCCTTCTTCCCGTACCCCCGAGCGCGTTCCGGATCGGCGACGAAGCGGCGGACGGCGCCGGCGAGCACCGCCGGATCGGTGGAGAGGACCCCGGCGTCCCCCGGCACCGCCTCCACCGCCTCGGTGGTGGCCAGCGCGACGACGGGCATGCCCAGGTGCATCGCCTCGAGCAGGGACAGCCCGAGCGAGGTCCACCGGCGGCAGGTGCACGTACACCCGGCGGCGCGCGACGGCCTCGTGCAGGGCGGCCTGGGAGGCGTCCTCGAACACGGTGAGCCGCTCGGCGGGAAGGCCGGTGTGCGCCGGTAGGGCGCTGACCCCCAGGCCGAAGGCGTCGACCGGTGCCGCCGCGGCGAACAGCCCCAGCAGGTCGGTCCCGGTAACCCGGCCGCGGCGGACCGGTTCGTTCACGGCCACCGCGACGCGGGGCAGCTCACCGGTGTAGCGGTGGCCCGGGTCGACGATGCCGTGCTCGACGACCCGGGTGGGCGTGCTCCCGGCATCCCAGAACAGCCGGTTGAAGTGGGTGACGTGCACCAGGGTGAGGTCTGGCCGGTCGGCGAGGGGGTGCCGGGTCGTGGGCACGTCCCCCTTCGGGGTGTTGTGCTCGACGTAGACCGCAGGGAGGTCCCGCCCCGGGCGCCGGCCACCCAGCCAGCGTTCCGCCAGGTCCAGCTCGTGCGGCCGCTGCAGGACGACGACGTCCACGTCGGCCGGGCCGAGCTCGTCCGGCCCGACCTCCGTGACCGTGCCCGGCCACGGATAGGTGCGCGCGCGGCCCAGGCCGTCCGGGCCGCGATCCGGGGTGACCGGGACGAGATAGGAGTGATCGCCCTGGACGAATGACGTCGTCCACGATCCGTGCACGTGCCACAGCAGAATTCTCACGCCCGGTTCCCCGTTTCCTCGCGGCCCTCGCCGCTTCCTCGCGGTCCTCACCGTTCCCTCGCGGCCATCGTCCGCTGTGCGCCGAATGCGCCCGACCAGAGCGCTCGTCGACCGGTCCGCCACGTAGTCGACGATGCGGACCTCGCCGCCGAGCGCACGGACCAGCGGCGTCTCGGGCAACATCGACTCGGTATAGTCGCCGCCCTTGACGTACACGTCGGGCCGCAGGGAACGCAGCAGGTCGGTCGGGGTGTCGTCGTCGAAGACGACCACGTGCTCGACACCGGCGAGCGCGGTCAGCACCGCCAGCCGGTCGGCCAGCGCGTTGATCGGACGGTCCGGGCCCT
>NZ_CDWTNB010000212.1:0-6470 GCF_977947065.1 Frankia sp. CgJB1 | reverse complement strand
CGTACGCGCCGCCGGTGGCGTAGCCCACGCCGATGGCGGTGAAGGCACAGGTGAGGATGGCTATCCGCCGATCGGCGCTGTCCATCCACATCTGCACGGTCCGAGCCGCGGTGAGCGATCCGGCGGCGATGTTCTCCCCGATGAGATCGGCGGTGTACCCGTTGGCGGCCAGCCGCTTGTCGAGGCCGCGACCGTCCCTGCCGGTGTAACCGAAGTAGCCGTTCGCCGCCATGTCGGCGCTGTGCGCCTGCGCCGCGGCTGCCAGCCGGGCGTCGACCGTCAGCGCGCCGCAGCCCGCTCGGACCCGCTCGATATTGGTCAACCGGACCACCTCGGCGGCCTCGGTGCCGGTCCGGGGCGGGGCGACGGGCGGCGTCTGCGTCGAAGCCGGAGCGGGGGTGGGGGCGGGGGCGCTCGTGCCCGGTGCGACGAGGGGCGCCTGCACCGGAACCGGCAGGCGGGCATCGTCCGGCAGGCCCGCGGGCGGTTCGTCGGTCCGTGGCGGTAGCGGGGCCGTGGCCGTGGCCGTGGACAGGCCGGACGACGCCGTCGGCGATGTCCTCGCCGGCTCCGCGACCGGTTCCGGGTGCGGCTGCGTGGTCGGTTGGGCGAACGGCCCCGCGGTAAGCTCCGTGTGCGCCGCCCCGGACGGGTGCGGCGGGATGGGAGTCGCGGCGATCGTGATCTCCTGGTCGGCCCGGGCTCCCGTAGACGGCGTCGCCGACGCTGCCTTGCTGGCGGGAAACGCCTGGCAGGCCGTGGTGAGCGCCGCTGCGAGGGCGGCCACGGACGCGGCGGCGATGACGGTCGTGAATCGAACCGAACCCATAAGGCCTCCTCGGGTCTTCCCCCCCGGGAGCAATACGAGCAAAGATAACGAATTTCGCGGGTGGCGCTCCTCGCCTGTCATCTTGTGGTCCAGCCGTGGTAAGGCCGGAACCGGATGCGCTGGCCGGGCCGGCATTGCGCGGCCAGGTGCAGATCCTCGGACGCAACGACGCCCAGCATGGGATAACCCCTGGTGACCGGATGGTCGACGAGGAAGAGGACCGGCCGCCCGTCCGGGGGGATCTGGATCCCCCCGGTGACGAAGGCCTCCGAGGGTAGCTCCGCGGTGATCCGGCGCCGGTCCGACGAGCCGCACGCCGACCCGGTCGCTCTGTGCCGTCACCTCATAGGACGCGGAGAACAGCGTGGGCAGCGCGTCCGCGGTGAACCAGTCGTTGCGGGGGCCGGCGAGGACCCGCAGGGTCGGTTCGTCCGGGTACTGGGCGAGCGGGGCGAGGTCGACGGTCGGCGGGTCCGCGCTGTCGGCCGCCGGCGGCAGCTGCCGACCGGCGGTCAGCGGTTGCGGACCGATCCCGGAGAGGGTGTCACTCGATCGTGAGCCGAGCACCGGCGGGACACTGATTCCCCCGCGAATTCCGAGGTAGGTGCGCAGGCCCCGATCGGGTGCCCCGATCCGCAGCAGCGCGCCGGCGGGCACGTCCACCGGGGAGTACATGCTGATCTGGCGACCGGCGAGTTCCAGCGGGCACGGCGCGCCGGTCAGCGCGATCAGCGCCGGATCCGTGAACCGTGCGATGAGGCCGCCGTAGGTGAGCTCGACCGCCGCCGCGGTCGCGACGTTGCCGACGAGCCGGTTCGCCAGCAACAGACTGCGACGGTCGGCAGCGCCGGACCGGGTGATGCCCAGGTGCGCGAGCCCTGGCCGGCCGAGATCCTGGACCGTGGCGAACGGGCCTGGTGCGACGATTTCGATCATGAAATCTTGATCATGATATTTCGATCACGACACCGACCGGGCAGCGTCGGCGTCGGCGATGGCGTCGGCGATGGCGTCGGCGATGGTGATGGCGATGGTGATGGCGATGGCGATGAACCGCACCCGCGTGCCCGGGGCCAGCACGGCGGGCGGCTCCCGGCCGGGATCGAAGACCCGCAGGTCGGTATGGCCAATCAGCCGCCATCCGCCGGGCGAGGTCCGCGGGTAGACGCCGCTGAACTCGTCGGCGATGGCGACCGCGCCCGCGGGGACCCGGGTGCGCGGGCTGTCCCGGCGTGGCACGCGCAGCGCCGGGTCGAGGCCCGCGATGTAGGCGAAGCCGGGAGCGAAGCCACAGAACGTGACCCGGTGCCCGCCACGTACGTGCCGGTCCACGACCTGCGCCGGAGTCAGTCCGCTGAGCCGGGCGACCTCGGCCAGATCGGGGCCGTCGTAGCGCACCGGTATCGTCACGACGTCCCGGTTGAGCGGGGGACCGGCCTGCGGCCCGGGGCCGGACGAGGAATCGGGACCGGTCTGCGGCGCGAGGCCGGTCTGCGGCGCGGGACCGGGCGTGCCGGGCTGAGCCCCGGCGGCGCGCAGCAGGGCGGCGCTCAGGCGCCCGGCGTCGGTCGCCGCGGGATCGAACGCGACCAGCACCGTCCGCGCCGCGGGAACCAGTTGGATGATCCCGACCGGGGCGATCCGCCGCAGCCGCGCGTAGAGGGCCTCGGCCTCGGCCAGGCCGGCCACCTCGACGAGCAGTGCCTCGTCGCCGCAGGGCAGGATGCGCATCACGATCCTCTCAGCTGAACGGGATCAGGGGGGACACCCGCGTCGAGCAGGGCCTGGCGTAGCCGTCTGACCAGCTCGACCGCGCCCGCCGTGTCCCCGTGCACGCAGAGAGAGCGGGCGCCGACGTCCACCGGTGTGCCCTGCCGGCTGACGACCACGCCCTTGACCGCCATCCGCACGCCGCGCGCGACGACGACGTCGGGATCGTGCAGGACGGCGTCGGCCGTGCGCCGGGAGACCAGAGTGCCCGCGGCCGTGTAGGCGTGGTCGGCGAACGCCTCGCCGACCGCGGTCAGGCCGGCCTCGCTCGCGCGCCGCGCAACCACGCCGATCCGGGCAGGCCCAGGACCGGCAGCGTCGCGTCGTAGCAGCGGATGACCTCGACGACGGCCTGCGCCTGCTCCTCGTCGGTGACGATGGCGTTGTAGAGGGCGCCGTGCAGCTTGACGTAGCGGACCCGGTCGCCGGCCGTCCGGGCGAAGGCGTCCAGCGCGCCGAGCTGATAAAGGACGTCGTCACGTAGATCGTCGGGGTCCATGTCGATGCGGCGGCGACCGAAGCCGGCGAGGTCGCGGTAGCTGACCTGGGCGCCGATGCGGACTCCGCGGCGGACCGCCTGCTCGCACGTCCGCCGCATTGTCGCGGGGTCACCGGCGTGGAACCCGCAGGCGATGTTGGCGCTGGTGACCAGGTCGAGCAGGGCTTCATCCTCGGTGAGGCGCCAGACCCCGAAACCCTCGCCAAGGTCGGCGTTGAGATCGAGGGGACGCGGCGGATCCGCCGGAGGCGGTGGTGCGGCGGGATGTGCCTGTTCGGCGGGATGTGCCTGTCCGGCGGGAGGCGGTGGCTCGGCCGGGTTCGGCGGATCGGCCGCCCCGGTGGTCGCCCAGTCCGGCCGAGGTCGCTCCCGCCTGCCGGGATCTCGCTGGTCGCCCATGCTGCCAATTGTTCACCACCTCGGCACTGGCGATCCGCCCCCGTCGGCACGGTGGCGGGTGGGGGCGCGACGGGGTGGTCATAATCGTGACCTGGCCGGATCCACCCTGACCGGGACCGCCGCTCCCGCGGTGCCGATCGGCCCGTTCCGCCATTCCCGCGGGCCGGCCGACGCCCCGGTTGTCGTCGTCGAGTATGCCGACTTCGAATGCCCGTACTGCGCCCGGGCGGCTCCCGTCCTGTACGAGTTCACCGAGACCTCGCAGGGGCAGGCCCGGCTGGTCTTCCGGCACTTCTCCGGTGTTCGACGTCCATCCCTACGCGCTTACCGCGGCGCTGGCTGCGGAGGCCGCCGGGGCGCCTGGGCGGTTCTGGGAGATGCACGACCAGCTCTTCGCCCATCAGGACCGGCTGGCCGTCGGCCGGTGAATTTGGGGGACCTGAGCACGGTCTGCGGTCCCTGGACCGTGCCTGGCTCCCCACAATTCGGCTGCCGCGCGATCATGCCAGACCGGATAGGTCGGACAGGTCGGCCAGGTCGGCGTGCATCTCCCAGACCAGGATCTCGGCGGGAGCCGAGGCGCTGACCCGCTGACCGCCGGTCGCGGTGAACCGGACCGCGTCCCCGGCGCGCAGCACACCCGTCCCCTCCAGCGTCACCTCGCCCTGCGCCACGAACAGGTGCAGGTAGGGAGCCTCGGGAAGCCTGATGTCCCGACCGGGGCTGAGCCGGGCGGCGCACAGGGCCGCGAACCGGTTTCTGATCGTGATCGCGCTCTGCCCGCGGTGCCTGGCCATCCCGGACGCCACCGGTACCAGGCCGCCGCGTAGCAGCTCGTCGTCGATCTCCAGCTGCTCGTAGCCGGGGTCGATGCCCCGGCGGTCCGGTGCGACCCACATCTGGACGAAATGCACCGGCTCGTCATGCGGCTCCCCGCCGCCGTCGAGACGCCAGGAGTCGTTCTTCTCCGAGTGCAGGATCCCGCGACCGGCGCTCATCCGCTGCGCGAGTCCCGGGTAGATGACGCCGGAGTGGCCGGTGGAGTCCTGGTGCACGAGCGATCCGCGCAGGACCCAGGTGACGATCTCCATGTCCCGGTGCGGATGGGTCTCGAACCCGGTCCCGGCAGCGACCGTGTCGTCGTTGTTCATCAGCAGCAGACCGTGGTGGGTATTCGACGGATCGTAGTGATGGCCGAACGAGAAGGAATGGTGGGAGTCGAGCCAGCCGACGCGCGTCGCCGCTCTGTCGTCCGCCCGGCGAATGTCGATCCGCGGCTGTGGCTGTGGCCGCGGGCGCGGACCCGCGGAGGGGGGTGTGGCGGTAGAAGGGACCGCGGTCGGTGGGGTGGACGACCCGGGGGAGGACGGCGTGGCCCTCATGGTGAACCCTCCTTCACGGTAGGCAGGACGATGCCTGCGCAGTCCAGCGTCGTCGGGGCCACGGACATTCCACGGCTCGCGTCCCGCCCAGGCAGATGACCCGCCGGTTAGAGCAACGGAATCACATGAATGGACATATAATATGTCGATTTTGGTGACCGGATAGTGCGACCATGCGTTCCGCGCTGTGGCGGATACTGCTGTCAGATCTTGCTAGCATTCAGATCTTGCTAGCATGTTGCGCATGTCGCGCACGATCACGCTCCGGCTCTCGGATGAGGCCTACGAGGCGGTCAAGCGGTACGCCGAGGCCGAGCACACCTCGATGAACGCCTGGGTCGAGGGCGTGCTTGACGCCGAGGACATGCGCCGGCGCTGCGCCGCGCATGGGGCCTGGGTGCGGGCCGACCCGGCGGTGGCCGGTGCGGCCCTCGCCTTCGGGGAGGCCAACCAGCGGGCTCTCGCGGTGTCGGGGCTGCCCAATCTCGCCGACGCCGCCGGGTGAGGCCACCGCGGCGTGGTGAGATCTGGACCGCGGGCATCGGGCCGGCGCCGCAGGCGGTGCTGGTCCTCAGCTCCACGGTCTACAACGAGATCGCCGACGAGCCGACCGTGCTGGTCGCCCTGGTCGTGGAGCACGCCACCGACGAGGGGTTCTGCGTCGACCTGGGGGAGGGGCAGTGAGCCGTGATGGGCCTGGTCACGTTCGTGGCCAAGGCCGCCCTGGGTGAATGCCTGCGCCGGGTCGACGTCCAGACGCTCACCACCGCCAACACCATGCTGTTCAAGATCTTGGCTACGCCCGAACGTTGACCTCACGGCAACCCCGGCATCTACTATCCCCCAGACGGAGGCGCAGCCTCTTCCCGGATGATTGCCTTCAGCGTCGCGTGGACGGCGGATGGATCGGTGAGGCGTGCGGCTAGCGTCTCGATCGCGAGTTCGAGGGGAATCGCCGCGGAGAACTTGAGCCCATCGGCAGCCTCGACATCGATGGCCGGAAGAACGTCAACGAGGTCGTAACATCGAGCATTGTCCGTAGCGCGGCGGAGTTGACGTGCGGGCAAAGCCGCAGCCTGAGATCGCCGACCGGCGCGTCAGCGTCAACCAGCTCGCCGAGCCCCGAGGCGAGGGCCGAATTGGCCGCGAACCCGGCAAATGTCCACCAGATCGGCCGCTTCTCGGTGTCGCGGGTGAGGTAGGTGCGTTCGCCCGGCTCGTCACTGAAAGTGACAAAGGAATGCTGTGCGCCGAGCTTGTCCAACGCGTCGGCGGCCCGCCGGGACCGGCCTAGGTAGTGGCTCGGTTCGACCTGGACTCGTCTTCTCCGCCAGTCGACATGATTCACCTTCCAGGCACGACCGCCGAGAAGAACCACCCGCGGTCCGTGCTCCGGTCGAGCCGCGAGCGCGATCGGTGGCAGCTGGCCGAGCAGGCTACGTCCCCACCAGACCTGCACCATCGATTCGCCGGCGAAGGTTGACGTGAGGTCGAGGAAGTAGCGTCGCCCGTATTCCTTCTCCGCCCGCGGGATCTTCATTAAATAAGTTGCTCATTTGATCTGTGTTTGGGGTTCCCCTGTGGTTGCCTC
>NZ_CDWTNB010000211.1:0-6489 GCF_977947065.1 Frankia sp. CgJB1 | reverse complement strand
ATAGCGTAGACAATACCTTCGCCACTGAGAGGGTTGATGCTCGCGGCGGCGTCCCCGATGAGTGCGGCGCGGGGATGTGCCATCGGAGCCAGTTTTCCGGCATGCGGGAGATAATGTGAGAGTAGCTTGTTCGGCTCTTCGACGATGAACCCTCGGGCCCGTAGGTGCTCCACGTAGGCGCTGAGAAGATTGCGCGGGTTCAACGATTTATCCCGCATAGTGGATACCGGTAGACCCACACCGAGATTGACGACGTCGTCGGAGACGGGAAACACCCATCCGTAGCCAGGGAGCACCTTGTCACTGAAGTCAAGTCGGAGCAGCATAACCTCCTGCGGGGCGCGGCGCGGATCCGAGAACTTGGCATATGAGCGCATGGCGATCGAGGAGAATCGGTCATCCTGGCGGCCGACTCCAAGATCGCGTCGTACCCGAGAATAGGCGCCATCGGCACCGATCATCAGGGCTGCCTCGACGGAGTTTGATCTCGAGCCGGTCTTGAGTGTGATAACCTGGCTGTTGCCGGTCAGCTCCGATGAATGGTATGATGTTCCTTCCCGTATTTCGACTCCGACCTCGCGTGCCGCAGCAACAAGACGCGCGTCGAGGATCTCACGTGGAAGTACATACCCGGAAAGATCATGGCCGGCGACTGTCGGGCCGACCGCCGTCGCCTCGGTTCCGTCAGGTCCGCTGACTCGCACGCTCAGTGGTGAAATGGCGTCATGGACAACACTAAGCAGGCCCAGGCGGCGCAGGGCCGCAACTGCCCCTGCACCGAGGCCGTCACCACATGCCTTATCGCGCGGGAAAACAGCCTTGTCGGTCAGAAGTACGCGAAGGCGGGGGTTCTGTCGCTTCAATGCGAAGGCGGCCACGCTCCCAGCCGGGCCCGCACCCACGATCACCACGTCGTAGCTTCCTCTGATCACGCCAGAAGTCTACGTGCTCTATGAATGGCAGGGGTTGGCATCACCTATACGACGCATCTGGAAGGATCTTCGAGTGGAAGATACGCTGTTCGGAACCGTCGGTGACCAGTGGCTCCATGCCCTAGGTTCAGAGATGCACGCGGAGTCTGGACGAGGGCCAAATATGATCATTGTTCTGGTCGTGGCCATGATCAGTTGATCTTCCGGGTCGCGCGGGCTTGGATTCAGCCCCCTCTGGGGTGTTGGCGACCGTCGAAGCCGCTGCTTCGTCCCGCTCAGCGCTTCCTCGATGGACGCTGAGCAAGGGGCGTAGGCATCCACCGTCCGTAAAGGTTGGCAGCCTGGTGCCGGCGTCATCCCAGTGATTCAGACGAAGCGCCGAGGCGCCACGTGGCGTCCGGAGGCGTCAGGCTGCCGGCAGTCAGGGTTCCGGCAGGTTGTGGTTCCCGGCGACGGGCCTGCGACTTCCGCCGTTGCCCGCCGCCGGTGCGCCGTACAGCGCGGCGAGCGCGCCCGCGGCGCGCGTCATCGCCTCGCGTAGCTCCGGGGGGTGGAGCACCTCCAGGTCCGGGCCGAGTACGAGCAGTTCGCGCTCGGCGTGCCGGACGGACTCGATCGGTACCACCGCGCGTACCCAGCCGTCCTCCTCCGGTGCGCTCGCCGTTTCCCGGACGGCGCGGGCGACCGCCGGGGGGAGTCCGGAAGGGGGCCATCGTCACGCCGGTCGGGGAAAGCCGCACGGTCGCCCGCGCCCGGTAGACCTCGGATTCGTAGCGGGCCGTCCAGCCAGCCCAGTAGGCGCCGAGGTCGAAGCCATGCGGCCGTTCGAACGTCTTGGTGGTCGTCTCGAGGCTGAGGATCTTCGCGACCCGGTACACCCGGGGCAGGGTGGCCGGCCCGCCCGCCGGTTCCGCGCCTCCGCTGCCGTCCGCACTCTCGGTGGCGCCTGCGGCTCGGGTGCCGTCAGGGTCGCGGCTGCTGCCAGCGTCCTCGGCCAGGCCTACGCCCTGGGTGCCGTGTGCGACGTTGGCGACCAGGTACCAGGTGCCGCTTTTGAGGACCACGCCGAGCGGTTCGAGGTGCCGGATGATCTCACGGGGGGCCCGCCAACGCCGGTAGGTGACCCGGACGCGGCGCTGCTCCCACACCGCCGCTGCCACCTCGGTCAGCAGCGGCATGTCCTCGGTGGCCCGGAACCAGCCGGGCGCGTCGAGATGGAAGCGCTCCCGCACCCGGCCGGCCCGTTCGCGCAGCTGCTCGGGCAGGGCCGCCATCAGCTTCAGTTCCGCCGCCGCGAGCATCGTGCCGAGCCCCAGCTCGCCGGCGAGGAACAGGGAGTCGGCCTCGCCGGAGGTCAACCCGGTCAGCCGGGTGCGGTAGCCGTCGAGCAGCCGGTACCCGCCGGTGGCACCGCGGTCCGCCAGCACGGGGACCCCGGCCTCGACGAGGGACTCCAGATCCCGGTAGACCGTCCGCACGGAGACCTCGAGTTCGTCGGCGATCTCATGCGCCGTGAGCCGCCCACGGGTCTGCAACAGCAGCAGGACGGAGAGGAGCCGGCCGGCACGCATGCCCGATTCTCCCCGGGCCATACCTGCCAGGAGAAGTCAGGTATGGCTTCGAGGATGGGATCCGACGCATCGACACCGGAACGCGAAGGAGATCGCCATGGCGGGAACGGACCCGGCTCGGGAGATGGGTGTGGAGAGGGCCGGGGGCGCGGCCGCTACCGGTGCGGCGACTGGGTCCGCAAGTGCTGGCTCCGCGAGTGACGTGGCGGCGACCTGGGCCGGGCTGATGCTCGACTGCCCGGACGCGAAGGAGCTCGCGACCTTCTACGGCACGTTGACCGGGTGGGGCGTCGCCGGCACCGACGACGAGGGGTCCTGGGCGTACCTCACCCCACCGGGGACCGAGATCATGATCGGCTTCCAGCGGGTGGCGGGCTACCAGCCGCCGCGCTGGCCGGACCAGGACGCCCCGCAGCAGTTCCACCTGGATTTCCGGGTCGCCGGCCTGGACGCCGCCATCGCCCTGGCGGAAGGCCTCGGCGCGAGGCAGGCCGAGTTCCAGCCGGGTGGGGACCGGTGGCGGGTGCTTCTCGACCCGGTCGGTCACCCGTTCTGCCTCTGCCCGCCAGCCGCCGCCGGCTGACCGCCGAGCCGCCCGTGCTGGTCAGGGCAGGTTGTAGACGCGGCGGGCGTTGTCCGCGCAGATGAGCCGGACGACCCGCTCGGCGTCCGCCGCGGTCCAGGCGTCGTCGGCGACTCCCGCCGCGAGGAACGCCGACAACCCACGCCGGAACAGGACGGCCCCGAGCAGGTACAGCTCGCCGAGCGCGAAGGCGTCGGTGGAGAAGAGGAACTTGCCGAACGGGGCGAGTTCGAGTGCCTGCGTGAGCAGGCCGGCCGAGCCGCGGCCGCAGTTGTGGATGGCGAGCCCGAGGTCGAGGTAGACATTCGGGAACACCTGGGCTAGGTAGCCGGCCTCCCGGTGGAACGGGTAGCAGTGCAGCAGCAGCACACTGACTTCGGTCGGTGCTATCGCCCGCAGCAGGCCGGTGAGCAGCAGTGGGTTGCCCCGGCGCAGGTCGATGTCGCAGTCCCAGTACCCGACGTGGATCTGGATGGGTAGCCGCGCGTCGACCCCGCACCAGATGAGGAAGGCGTGCAGGGTGGGGTCGGTCAGCCGGATCGGGGCGCCGGCGCGGATCTCGTGGATCCAGCCGCGGGCGGCGGCGGCGGCGACCTCGCGGTCGGTCGGTCGCTGTGCGGGCAGCTCCAGGCCGCCGCGGTAGGCCACGACCGACTTCACCGCGACCATGGTGGGGCGGGCGGACTCGAGCCGGGCCCGCACGGTGTCGGCGAGGTGGGTCATGCCGATCTGCCCGGTGATGACGTCGACCGCGACCTGCTCGGCGACCCGCTCCAACCGCACCACATCCACGCCGCGTCCGCCGGCGAGCTCGGCCAGCTCCGCGGCGCTGGTCAGCGGCTCCGGTTGAAATCCGGCGTCGACGCAGAACGTGGTGATCCCGCAGGCACGCAGCAGCCGCCGGTGCACCTCGGCGTGGCCAAGCTCCGCCCGGCGTTCGAGGTAGTCTTCCGGCGCGGCATGCGCCGGTAGGTCGAGCACCGGCGCGCACCAGCGCCGCAGGGCGAAGCCGATCTGGCTGTCGAACAGCGTCGTCCCCGGTGGTCCGGGGTGTTCCGCCTCGGTGATCATGCTTTCGAATTCCGGGCGAGTCAGATCGCGGCCGACCAGACCATGGCAGTGGTGGTCGACGAGCTCGTGATCGAGGAACGGTTCCACCGGGCGGCCCACCCATCGATGATCCCCCCTGGAAGGTGGGGTCATGCCTGACCGTACTGGACACATTCGGTCATCCTCAGGTCCACAGCGGCCCTGTGGATAACTTGTGGATTACTCCTGGCTCCCTGGGGACAGTCGTTCTGAAAGTCGATGATGTTACCGTGTTTTCATCTCTTCTTGCGTCGGCGCCAGCTGTGGACAACGCTCGGAGCGCTTGTTATGAACAGATGGCTTATCCTTCGATCCGGCCGAATTTTGTCGCTCTCCGTAACATCGTGGGAGAGTGAGGGGCCGCCGTGCCGTGCGCTCCGCCCGGCGTCTGGCAGGCGTACGCGCGACCATGGGGACAGGGGAGACCCGTGGGGAAGGTGAGGATGAACGAGCCTGCGTTGGACGAGTTCGCCCCTCGGATTATCGCCGGAGAGGATCGTAGGCGTGATCGGCTCGCCGCGGCGGCCCGGCACGCGGCAACGAACCTGGAGGTGCGTGGCGTCGTCTGTGTTGCGGTGACCTACGTCGACAACAGTGGCATCACTCGGATGAAGGGGGTGCCGATCGGCCGGCTCGACGCGGGGCGGTGTGGGGCGTCGGCGTGTCGCCGGTGTTCGACGTGTTCGGCGCCGATGACTCGATCACGGCGGGACGGTACGCCGGAGGTCCCGTCGGGGATCTGCGGCTGCATCCCGACCTGGACCGGCTGACACCCCTTGCGGCCCAGCCCGGCTGGGCCTGGGCCCCCGCCGACCGCCGTGACCAGGACGGCCGACCGCACCCGCAGGACGGCCGGGAACTCGTCCGCCTCCAGACGGCACTGCTCGCCGAGCACGGCCTGACGGCGATGATGGCGTTCGAGGTCGAATGGGCCGTCTCCCCGGCCGGTTCCGACGAGTTCGCCCCGGCCGCTCCCGGGCCGGCGTACGGGATGATCAGGGTGGCCGAACTCGGTGACTACCTGCGGGACGTGGTCACCGCGCTCACCGAGGAGGGGCTGGTCGTCGAGCAGATCCATCCCGAGTACGCGGCCGGTCAGTTCGAGGTGTCCGTCGCCGCGCAGGACCCCCTCGGCGCCGCCGACACGTGCGTGCTGGTCAAGGAGACGGTGCGCGGCGTCAGCAGGCGCCATGGCCTGCGCGTCTCGTTCGCCCCCAAGGTGCTCGTCGACAGCGTGGGCAACGGCGGCCACGTGCATCTGAGCCTGTGGAGCGACGATCCCGACCGGCCGCCGGCCCCGGCCTGGCCTGCGGTCTCGGGCGGGGGCCCGGGCGGGGCGAACTCCGGTGGCCCATACCCGGAGGGCCCATACCGGGGGGCCCGGGCCGGGCCGGCGGGGGATCCGCCCGCCCGGGCCGGATCAACCTCATGGCGGGTGGCAACGGGCCGCTCGGACTGACCGCTGCCGGGGAGGCGTTCGCCGCCGGGATCCTCGGCGGCTGCCGGCGCTGATGGCTCTCGGCGCCCCGAGCGTTGCCTCCTACCTGCGACTGGTGCCATCGACGTGGGCGGGTGTCCACGCCTGCTGGGGTCGAGAGAACCGGGAGGCCGCGCTGCGGATGATCCCCGGGCCGCCGGCCGCGGCCGGCCAGGCGGCGAACCTGGAGGTGAAGTCCTTCGACCTTGCCGCGAATCCCTACCTTCTGGTGGCCGGTCTGCTGGCCGCCGGGCAGGCGGGGCTCGCGGCGGCGGCCGCGTTGCCGGAGCCGGTGGGCGTCGACCCGGCCTCGCTCGACCCCGCCGAACGGGCCCGCCGCGGCATCCGGCGCCTGCCCACCAGCCTGGGCGAGGCGGTCGCCGCCTTCGAGGTCGACGAGGTGTTGCACCGCGCCCTGGGACGGGAGCTGCACGACGCGGTCGCCGCCGTCCGGCGCGCGGAGATCGACCGGTTCGCCGAGGCTGACCCGGCCGCCGTCGTCGCGGCGACCCGCTGGCGGTACTGACCCGCCGGCGGTACTGACCGGGTGTCAGCCCACCCGGCGCAGTCCGGCCGTGGCGGCGGCCCGCTCCAGGTCCTCGACGCCGAAGGCGTCGACCGGGCCAAGCGCGCCGGCGCGGGCGACGGTGCCCGCGGCGAGATGTCCCGCCATCCACGCCATGATCCGAGCGGTGAAGGCATAGGGGTCGCGACCTTCCAGCCGCACGGTGGCGAGTTCCCGGCCGGCGGCGTCCCGGGCGAGCGCGAACACCTGCGCCCCGGCGCGGGCCCGCGCCGCCCGGTCCGGTCCACGGCCGGTCGTCCGCAGGGCGGACC
>NZ_CDWTNB010000210.1:0-6513 GCF_977947065.1 Frankia sp. CgJB1 | reverse complement strand
GTTATTTCAATGCAAATCTAAAAACCTCCTCGAGGAGGATCGGGGCCGGCCCTTCCAGAATCTTGTCGTCCAGGAATCGTTGGCCGTCTGGACCGGGCTCTCCCTTGCGTTTCGTTGGGTAAACGGTCACCGTAACCGCGCATCCGCGCAACGCATCGAAACTTTGCGGATCATGGCCGAGCGCGAGGAGCCCGCCCAGCGATGGCACAAGCTGCTGGGTATCTAGCGCGCTCTTGACCAGCACGCCGCACCGATGGAGCAGATCATCGTCGTCCCGGCGTGCCAACGTCGGTCGGGACCGGCGAAGCTCCCGCAGAAAATCCGTGACGAGTTCGTCGTCCAGATCGACTCGTCTGGCTTCTTCGACGGGCTCCCGATCAAACGTCGGCTGGCCCCGGTTGATCAATAATTGGCTCACCTCGTACGACGAGAGCCGATGATCTCCATCCGAGATGCGGATATATGAACCGTTTGGCTGCCCCTTGCTCCGCAGGTAGCAGGGCTTGTCTGCTGCGTCGAGCTCCGGCACCTCGGTGACGACAAGGGTCCTGTCCTCGAACTGCGGCAGGCTGATCAGCGGCACGAGGGGTGGATGGAGGGCATCTCGACACAGTCCCGCGATGTCGGCGGAAAGCTTCGCGGCGTACTCGCAACCGGTGGTCGCGAACCCGCGTCCCTCGTCGAGGCCTAAGATCAGCGTGCCTCCGCCTGGAGTGTTTGCGAATGCGCACAGGGTCTGTGCGGTCTCATTGGGCAGTTTGTCGGTTGACGCCAGCTTGACCTCAAGTCCTGCGTCGTCGCGACCGATCCGGCGAAGCGGGGCAACCAACTCGGCCAGTTCTGCTGCCTGCATGTGTCAGCCTCCCAGTGAGCCTGACACAGCCTAGCATGATGTTGTGAGGCTGTAGAAGCCTTGTTAGGCTGTGTCAGGTACCCTGCATCCAGGCCCTGGGGGCAGGCGCCGGACCGGCTCTGCGTCCGTCTGTGGTTGGCGTTGGAGCGGCGGCTAGTGCCCATGACGTGCACGATCGACGGGGTCTGGCTTGCCGCCAAGGAGGTGTCGGCCATGGGCCTGCACCTGAGCCAGATCGCCGAGGAAGACGACCTGCTGACCAGCGATCCGTTGGCGCCGCTGATCGGGATGGTCCTGGACCAGCGGATGTCGGAAAGAACGAGCGGGACGGGCGGCTCCATGCCCGTCTGACCGCGTGGGGCCTGGCTCCGGCCCGCGCCTGCCGGAGCCAGAGATCACAGCGGCGACCGTGTCAGCTTCTCGGCGCGCACCGCGGGCATTGTGGTGTCGTACTCAACTCGGGTCGGAGGCGCCCTCACTGGCGGCGCGTTCGTAGGCGCGCAGGGTGCTGACGACCAGGTGGCGTTCGGCCGGGGTCAGCGGTTGGAGCGCCTCCCGCCAGGCGCGGGTGCCCGAGCCGAGCCATCCCTCGATCACGGGGCGGCCCGTGGCGGCGATACTGACGATCCGGCGTCGGCGATCGCCGGGATCCTCGTGCCTCTCGACGATCTTGGCGTGGTCCAGGTCGGCGACCATCAGGCTGACGGTCGTGGGCGCGACTTCCAGCCGTGTGGCCAGTGCGTTGACGGTGGTGGGGCCGTCAAGCAGCAGGTTAAGAGAGCAGGGACAGGTGCCGTGGGCCGAGCGCCAGGCCGGCGAGCTCGGCGGGCGGCGGCGTCCGTTTCGCCCGCCCGACCAGCTGCGGCATCAGTAGCAACAGCGCGCGGACAGCCTGGTCCACATCGAGCTCGTCCTCGCTCCGGCTTGACATGGTCCTCCTCGCCTCCTTTGCCTTTTTAACCAAAGATACTTTGCATCCAAAGGTAATCTCAGATGTAGCACCTGCGTGATCGGAGAGTCATGACCACCCTTGTCACAGGCGCCAGCGGGAACATCGGGTCGCGTCTGGTCGCCATGCTGGCCGGGTCGAGCCACCCAGTTCGTGGCTCGTCCCGTGATGCGACGAGCCTACGGCTGCCCGCCGGCGTCGAGCTGGCCGAACTCGACCTCGCCGACCCCGGGCCGTCGGCGGCGAAGGTGCTGCGAGGGGTCGAGACCGTCTTCCTCTATCCGGTGATCGGTACTGTCGAGGCCTTCGTGGCGGCGGCCGTGGACGCGGGCGTGCAATACGTGGTGTTGCTGTCCTCGCCGGCGGCCTACGAGGTCGGGGAGTTCGACCGGCCCATCGGGCAAATTCACCGCGGGATCGAGCGGGCCGTGGCCGAGTCGGGTCTCTCGCACACGGTGCTCTACCCGAGCTGGCTCGCGACCAATACCCGGCGCGACTGGGCAGATCAGATCCAGACCAGCGGACGGGTCGCGATGGCGTTCGCGGACGCCCCTGTCACGCCGATCCATCCCGACGACATCGCCGAGGTCGCCGCCCACCTCCTTACCCAGGAGACCTTCCGTTCCCGGATGCAGATCCTCACGGGACCGGAGCCGATGCGCCTGCGGGACGCGGTCGCGATCATCGGCGACGTGCTCGGTGCCGACGTCACCGTCGAGGACGTGACCCGGGAGGAGGCACTGGACCTCGACCAGGGCCGAATTCCCCGTCCGATCCTGGAAACGCTGCTCGACGTGGCCGCGGCGACCATCGGCCAGACCGCCCCCGTCACCAACACGGTCGAGCGGATCACCGGTCACCCGGCCCGGTCGTTGCGCTCCTGGCTCGAAGCCCACCGGAGCGCCTTCCAGCGCGGCTGACCCCTGCCTCGGGCCGAACTGCCCTGTTCGCCGTCGTGCGTCTGGGTCTGTCCGTGTCGACATTGTCGCGGGCGGGATGTCGTGTCATCGGCGGATGGGTTGCTGCTCCGAGACGGTTCGGGTGTCCGGGCTGGGTGGCGGCACTGGCGCCGTGACGAGCGCTGGCGGCGGGGCATGATCGCGAAGGTGCTGACGGATCTGGCGGTGAGCTTGGCGCTCGGTGGGGCTGCCTTGCCGACATCGCGCTGCTGCGCGGGCGTCCGCCCAGCGATGCGCTCACGTAGCCGTTCGGTCAGCGACTCACGACAGTACGGACGACGTCGACCGCGCTGTGCTGGCCAGCGGATCGACGGCTGGGCCTGTGGCTATCGTGATGACGGTGGGACTTCACTTGAGCCAGATCGACGAGGCTGACGAGCTGCTGACGAACGACCCGTTGGCGCTGTTGATCGGGATGGTGCTGGATCAGCCGGTTTCGGAAGGATGGAGCGGGACGGATCGTTTCGTGCCTGCTTGACCATGAAGCGTCGCGTGCCGCTCTGCGGCCGCCGGAGCAAAGAGCCGCCTGGTGCTTCGCCTCCTGCCCTCCGCTCAGCTCTGGGCGTCCAGCCTCAGCAGCGGGGCAAGGCGCTCGAGCTGGTCGACTGCTTGGGAGAGATCGGGGGCGAACGGGTTCACGAGTACGTGGTCGGCGCCGGCATCAATGTGGGCGATGAGCCTTGCCGCGACAGCGGTCTCGTCGCCCCAGGCGAGGACGTCGTCAATCAGGCTGTCGCCGCGTTCAGCCATGTCTGCCTCGCTGTAGCCGAGCCGGCGGTAGTTCCTGGTGTAGGGGGAGTCAGGGGCATCCACGCCGAGATCGAAGATGGTCCGCAGCCAGGTCCGGCCGGCCTGCGCATCGCGCTCAAGGATCATGGCCTGGTGCGGGATGACCAACGGGTCGGGGCCCAGCACGGCGGGGGCGGCCGCCGTGTGCGCCACCGGCTGCAGGAACGGGTGGACGCCGTCGGCGCGCTCGCGAGCCAGCCGGTGCACGCGCGGTCCGAGGGTGGCGAGGACGCGTGGGTATCGCGGAGCTGGCAGCTGCGGAAGGTGCGCAGCGGCCTCGTCCATCGCGTCGAGATAATCACGCAGGTGGGAAAGGGGTCGTTCGCCGGACTGGCCACCGAGGCCGAGGAGGAATCGCCCAGGATAGGCCTCGGCCAGTGTCGCGGCGCCGGTGTGCATCGCGCCCGAGGCGCGGGTGCTGATGTTCGCGATGCCCGTGCCAACGATGATCCGATCAGTTGAGGCAAGCATCAGCCCGTGCTGCGCAAACGCCTCGCGACCGGTGGCCGGTGCGCCTGGCGGCGTCTCCCCGCTCCACACCGACCCGTACCCCAGCCGCTCGATCCGGGCGAAATCCTGGTGCTGGGTGGCAACTGGACTACTCAGCAGGACGAACGGGGGAAGCCATACCCCGAACCGACCCAGGCGTCGGCGGACCTCCGAGATGCTCATTGCCGATCCCTTCTGTCGCTCCACCTGCCGGAGGTACCCTCCGGTCGCGTCGAACATACCGGAGGCTGCCTCCGGTAAGGTGTCTGGGGAGGAGGTAGCTTCCGTCTATGTGCTGCGAAGGGAAGGCGATCGGGCGGGGTGGCTGAGACGCGGCCCATGCGTGCGAATGCCAGAGCCAACCGCGAGAAGTTGCTGGCGCATGCGCGTGCCGCGTTCATCGAGCACGGCACCGGGGCCTCCCTGGAAGGAATCGCCCGCCAGGCCGAAGTCGGCATCGGGACGTTCTATCGCCACTTCCCGACGCGGGAGGCCCTGCTCGAAGCGGTGCTCCATGAGCGTTTCGATGATCTGACCGCGCGGGCGCGCGAACTCTCGGTAGATTCATCGCCGGGTCCAGCGCTGACGATCTGGCTACGAGAATTCATGGAGTTCACCGGCGCCTATCGAGGGCTCGCGGCCGCGCTCCTACGGACCCTGCGGGACACGTCGACCCCGCTTCACGCGGCCTGCGAGAGCATGCGCAAGGCTGGGACGTCTCTCTTGGCCCGCGCGCAGGAGGCTGGCGCGATGCGCGTGGATCTTGACGCCGTCGAACTGTTCACCGTGGTCAGTGGACTCGCGTGGGCGTGCGAGCAAACAGTGACCACAGTTCCTGGAACTGCGACGGCAGACCGCCTGCTGACCCTCGTGTTGGAGGGTCTTCACAGCCCTGGCGGGTCGGCAATTGACCACAGCTGATGCGGGGCGGACGCCGGTCGCCACCGGAGTAGCGGGCTGGGGCGCTACGGTGACGTCGTGGGGCTGCATCTGAGCCAGATCGACGAAGCGGACGAGTTGCTGACGAACGATCCGTTGGCGCGGCTCATTGGGATGGTGCTGGACCAGCCGGTCTCGGAAACATGGAGTGGGATGGGACGGTCTGCGTCCGCCTGATCGCGGACTGTCCATATTGCGGGTCCGGTCGTCCGGGTCGGTCGTCCACCCGTTCGCCATGCGGACAGGGTTCCCGTCGGGACGCGGGGGACGGAGGAAGCGGGGTCAAAGCCGCGAATGCCAGTCCGATGACGAAGCCTGCGACTTCCTCCAGCTGACGCGCGCGTTCCAATGATCACAGCACCGCTGATAGCCCTATCTGCCCCTACCGGTTCGACGACAACACCAGCAACGACTATCACCGCCTCGTCCTGCACCACGTGGCCGCCGGCAGCTATCCCGTCCTCGCGCACGTCGAAGGCGGTCACACCGACCCGCTGCCCACCTTCCCGATCGGAGTGTCGACCACCGTCGACGGAACCGACCTGATATTCGAACAGCCAGCAGTAGCCGCATGATTATCTGACCGGCGGCGCGACGGTGCCGCCGGGGTCCGCCCGTGCTAGCATTGCTATCAGGAGGTGGTCCCAATGGCGGCGGTCAGCATCCGAGACCTCGATGACGGTGTGCGGGAGCGACTGCGCATACGTGCGGCGCACCACGGCCGTTCGATGGAGGCCGAGATCCGTGCGATCCTCACCGAGGCGGTCAGCGAGCCCGAGGATGCTGCCGGTTTCGCTCAGACCCTGCTCGCCCGGTTCGGCGCGCTTGGTGGCGTCGACCTCCAGCTGCCAGCGCGGACACAGGCACCGCGGGCAGCGGACCTGTTCACGTGACCGGGTGCCACCCTCAGAATGATCGTTCTCGATACCAATGTCATCTCCGAGCTCATGCGCGCAGTACCAGCAGATCGCGTCGTAAGGTGGGTAACCAGCCGACCCGGTGACGCCTTGAACACGACCTCGATAAGCGTGGCCGAGGTCCGTTACGGCATCGTCCGACTGCCATCCGGTCGCCGCCGCGAGTTGCTGATGGCAGCCGCGGACGATGTCTTCTCGGCGTTCCAGGACAGAGTCCTGCCCTTCGACGTCACGGCGGCCCGCCACTACGCCAGCCTCGTGGTCGAGCGTGAACAAGCCGGGACTCCGATCAGCGGCTTCGACGCCCAGATCGCGGCTATCTGTCGATCCCGCATTGCCGTCCTGGCTACCCGCAACACCAGCGACTTCACCGGCCTGGGCTTGGAGCTGGTCAACCCCTGGGAGGCCGATGTACTGCCCGCCGAGTAGACCATCACCCGACGTCGCCCATGGCCAGCGGCACTACGAGGATCTGTGGTCTTTGCCGCCGCGTCGGTGGACGGGCGCTACGACGTCCTGGCGGTGCCGAGCGCTGTGTCCGTGCCGCCGTCTCCCAGCCGCCGATGTCGGCGCGCACCGCGTCGAGATGGCTGAGCGCGGCGTAGACCCCCTAGTTCT
>NZ_CDWTNB010000209.1:2725-7090 GCF_977947065.1 Frankia sp. CgJB1 | reverse complement strand
GTCGTGCACGCGGTGCCGCCGCCCGCCGCCGCTTCCCTCCTGCCGGCCGGCGCCGAACCTGAGGCGGCCCGGCTGCGTGAACTCGGCGACTCGCCGATCATCAACGTGCACATGATCTATCCTCGACCGGTGATCGACGGCCCGTTCCTGGCCGTGGTCGACTCGCCCATCCAATGGATCTTCGATCGCACGGTCTCCTCCGGGCTCGCCGCCGCCGGCCCGCCCGGTGCCCAGTACCTGGCGCTGTCGCAGTCTGCGGCGGAGCCGTGGGTCGATCGTCCGGCGAACGAGCTGCGGACCCTGTTCGTCGAGGAGATGGCCCGGCTGTTCCCGGCCGCGCGGGCGGCCGGGCCGCTGGAGGTCTTCGTCACCCGGGAACGTACGGCGACCTTCCGGCAGGTGCCCGGTTCGCTTGCGTTGCGTCCGGGTGCGTCGACCGGCCTGCCCGGCTTCGCCCTGGCCGGGACCTGGACCGACACCGGATGGCCGGCAACCATGGAGTCGGCTGTGCGTAGCGGACTCGCTGCTGTCCGTGAGAACCTGGCCGGTATGGGGGTCGACGTCAACGAGCCACGCGGGCCGGGCCCGCAGGCCCGAAGGACGGGCGGACGGCTCCCCGAGCAGGTGGGTGAGTCGGTACCGGTAGGCACTGAATCGGTGAGCACACCGGACGGCGGCGCCACGGCCGCGCAGGTGCGCGATCCACAGGATCCACGAGGGGACAACGCGGTTCCCGCCGGATCGGCGGCGGTCGTCCGGCCGCTTCCGCCCGGCCAACCAAGGCACACATCCACAGGGGGATTCCCGGTATGACCATGACGGTTCCGGATGCGATCGAGCGTGGGCGGACCCTCACCGTGCCTGCCTTGCGCGCCACGGTGGATCGGCTCCACCCACGGCTTCGCCACGTCGTCGCCTACCATCGCGGCTGGGTCGACGCCGAGGGCGCGCCACTGTCCGGCGGCGGGGGCAAGCTGGTACGCCCGGCGCTGGCGCTGCTGTCGGCGCAGGCCGCCGGCGCCCCGGCGGAGACCGGGCTGCCGGCAGCGGTCGCCGTCGAGCTGGTGCACGACTTCTCGCTGCTGCACGACGATCTCATGGACGGCGACACCGAGCGCCGCCACCGGCCCACGGCCTGGACGATCTTTGGCGCTGACGGCGCGATCCTCGCCGGGGACGCGCTGCTCGGCCTGGCGACCCAGGTTCTGCTGGAGATCGAGGGGGAGCCCGGCCGTTGCGCGGCGCTGATCCTGGGCGCGGGCGTTCAGGACCTCGTCCGTGGCCAGGCCGAGGACCTGATGTTCGAGAAGCGGCCGGATGTCAGCGTCGCCGAGACGCTGCACATGGAGGACGGCAAGACCGGCGCGCTGCTGGCCTGCTCGGCCTCCCTCGGCGCCGTGCTCGCCGGGGCCGATGACGACATGGTCAACGCCCTCGCCGAGTACGGATCCCGGCTCGGCACCGCGTTCCAGCTCATCGACGACCTGCTCGGTATCTGGGGTGATCCCTCGATGACCGGCAAGCCGGTGCTGTCGGACCTGCGGTCCCGCAAGAAGTCGGTGCCGGTCGTGGTGGCCCTGGAGGCCGGCGGAACCGCGGCCGAGGAGCTGCGGGCGTTCCTCACCGGCACCGGGGAGTCCACCGAGGCGGAGTTGACGCACATCGCGGACCTGATCGAGCGGGCCGGCGGGCGGGACTGGACCACCGCCGAGGCCGACGGCCAGCTGAAGGCCTGCGAGAACGTGCTCCGCTCGTTGTCGATGCCCGCCGAGATCGAGGCGGAACTGCTGGCCCTCGCGCGTTTCGTGACCGAACGAGACCGCTGAGGAGACGATAGGTGAGTGCAGTCGCCGTTCCCGCCCGGCCTGGCACCACCCCGGTGCCAGGCCGGGCGGCCGGGTGATCAGTACGTTGATCGTCTTCATGACCATCGCATGTACGACGAGGGGAGTCGTCGATGAGCCTGACCTCGGACCCGTCCCCGGCTGCTCCAAAGGCCGCGAAGAGCTCGAAGCGCGTTAACATTCCCGCGCCCGCCACGCCCGACGCCTACGGGATCTCCCGGTCCTCGCCACCGCTGTCCGGCGGTGGCGTGCCCGGCGGTGGCGCGGCGACCGTCGACGGCACCCCGCCCACGACGCAGACCCCGGTCGATCAGGACCTGGCCGCGGCGATGACCGCGGCCGACCGGGCTCGGGACCACCTCCTCGGGCTGCAGTCCGAGGAGGGCTGGTGGAAGGGCGACCTCGAGACGAACGTCACGATCGACGCCGAACACCTGTTCATGAAGCAGTTCCTCGGCATCCGCACCGAGGAGGAGACCGAGCCGATCGCCCGGTGGGTGCGGTCCCAGCAACTCGCGGACGGCGGCTGGGCCACGTACTACGGCGGACCGGCCGAGCTGTCCACCACGGTCGAGGCGTACATCGCCCTGCGCCTGGCCGGTGACGAGCCCGACGCCCCGCACATGGCGGCGGCGGCCGTGCTCATCCGCTCCCAGGGCGGGGTGGCGGCCGCCCGGGTCTTCACCCGAATCTGGCTGGCGACCTTCGGCGAGTGGTCCTGGGACGACGTGCCCGTGCTGCCGCCGGAACTGATCTTCCTGCCGTCCTGGTTCCCGCTGAATGTTTACGACTTCGGCTGCTGGGCCCGCCAGACGATCGTCGCGTTGACGATCGTCGGGTCGTTCCGGCCTGTGCGCGACCTCGGCTTCAGCATCGACGAGATCAAGGTCGCGGCACCCGTGACGCCGCTGAAGCCGGCCCCGCTGTACAGCTGGGAGGGCGCCTTCGAGCGGTTGGACGCGATCCTGCACCGCTATGAGCGCCGGCCGATCAAGATGCTGCGCACCCTGGCGTTGCGCCGGGCCACCGAGTGGGTCGTCGCCCGCCAGGAGGCCGACGGGTGCTGGGGGGGCATCCAGCCGCCGTGGATCTACTCCGTCATGGCGCTGCATCTCATGGGATACCCCCTCAACCACCCAGTGATCGCCACGGCGTTCCGGGGAATGGAACGCTACATCATCCGGCGCGAGACCCCGGAGGGGCCGACCGCCCAGATCGAGGCATGCCAGTCGCCGGTCTGGGACACCGCGCTCGCGGTGGTCGCGCTCTCGGACGCCGGCGTCCCGGCCGACCATCCCGCGATGGTGCGGGCCGGCCGCTGGCTGGTTGACGAAGAGGTCCGGGTGGCCGGGGACTGGGCGGTCCGCCGTCCGGCGCTCGCCCCCGGCGGCTGGGCGTTCGAGTTCGACAACGACTTCTACCCGGACACCGACGACACTGCCGAGGTCGTGTTGGCGCTGCGTCGCCTGCTCGGTGGCAGCCATGTCGCCCCGGGCGGCACCGTCACCCCGGGCGGCACCGCCGAGCTCCCGCCGGCCGCGCGTGACCGTGCCTCCCGCGGCCTCGCGGCGGTCGACCCGCAGCTGGCCGGGGCGATGCGCGCCGCTGCGGCCCGCGGGGTCGACTGGAGCGTCGGCATGCGGTCGTCGGACGGGGCCTGGGGCGCCTTCGACGCCGACAATGTGCGGACGCTGACGGCGAAGATCCCGTTCTGCGACTTCGGCGAGGTGGTCGACCCGCCGTCGGCGGACGTCACCGCCCACATCGTGGAGATGCTGGCCGACCTCGGCCGTTCCGACCACCCGATCACCCAGCGGGCGGTGCAGTGGCTGCTGGACAACCAGGAACCGGGCGGCTCCTGGTTCGGCCGGTGGGGGATCAACCACGTCTACGGCACCGGCGCCGTGGTTCCGGCGCTGATCGCCGCTGGCGTTCCCGCCGACCACCCGGCGATCACAACCGCGGTGCGCTGGCTGCTGGAGCACCAGTCGCCCGACGGCGGATGGGGTGAGGACCCGCGTGCCTACGACGATCCGGCCTGGATCGGCCGGGGTGAGCTCACCGCCTCGCAGACCGCCTGGGCGCTGCTCGCGCTGCTGGCCGTCGACCCGCACAGCAAGGCGGTCAAGCGGGGAGTGCGCTGGCTGTGCGAGACCCAGCGGCCGGACGGGACCTGGGACGAGCCCCAGTTCACCGGAACCGGTTTCCCCGGTGACTTCTACCTCAACTACCACCTGTACCGGCTGGTCTTCCCGCTGACCGCGCTCGGTCGGTACGTGACCCTCACCGGGGTGGCCACGCTATGAACATCTTCGCATCCGCGGCCGGCGGCGACGGGAACGCCGGGGACGTCGAGGACGGCGCGTCCGCCGGGGACGGCGCGTCCGCCGCCGCGGCAGCCACGGCGGCAGCCACGGCGGCAGCCACGGGTGCCGGGATCAGGGCTGTTCCGGCCGCCTCCACCGAGATCCCGGCGCAGGAGCCGTCGTCGCCGTCCCTGCCGTCGGCCGCGCCCCCAGGG
>NZ_CDWTNB010000209.1:0-2148 GCF_977947065.1 Frankia sp. CgJB1 | reverse complement strand
CACCGAGATCCCGGCGCAGGAGCCGTCGTCGCCGTCCCTGCCGTCGGCCGCGCCCCCAGGGTCGGTCCACCGGCCGGCCGAGGCGCGGCGAGTGCCGGAGCCGACCCCCGTGCGCCGCCGGGGGCGGCTGGTCGTCGCGGCGGCCCTGCGGGTGGAGGCAATGGCCGCCGGTCGGTCGGGCCTCAGCGCGGACACCGTCATCGTGCGCACCGGCATGGGTCCGGAACGGGCGCGCAAGGCCGCTCGGCTGGTGCGCGACACAGGCCCGGACGCCGTCGCCCTCGTCGGTCTCTCCGGGGGACTGGCGGCTGGGATCGAGCCCGGTGACGTCGTCGTGGCCACCGAGATCCGCAACGCCGACGGCACCGTCGCCGGCCGTTGCGCGTCCGCGCCCCTGCTGGCCGGCGACCTGCGCCGGCTCGGGCTCACCGTGCACGTCGGCCCGATCGTCACCGTGCCGCGGCTCGTCGTCGGCACGGCCCGCGCGGAACTCGCCGCGACCGGGGCTCTTGCCGTCGACATGGAGTCCGCGGAGCTGGCGGCGGGAGTCGGCGACGTGCCGTTCGCCGCCGTCCGCGTCATCGTCGACACGGCGGCGCAGCCGCTGGGACGCATCGACCTGGCCCGCCGCGGAATCCGCGGTCTGCGCACGATGCGTCCGCTCGGGCGCCCGATCGAGGCGTGGGTCGCCGCGGTCGGCCGTCGCCAGGTTCTGCTCGCCGAGCCGCGGGCGTTCTGCGCCGGCGTCGAGCGGGCGATCGAGGTCGTCGAGCGCGCCCTGGAGATCTACGGTGCGCCGGTCTATGTCCGTAAGCAGATCGTGCATAACGCCCACGTGGTGGCCGACCTGGCCAGCCGTGGAGCGATCTTCGTCGAGGAGCTCGACGAGGTGCCCGGCGGCTCGACGGTCGTCTTCTCCGCACACGGAGTGGCTCCGGCCGTCTGGGACCAGGCGGGCGAGCGCGGCCTGTCCGTCATCGACGCCACCTGCCCGCTGGTGGAGAAGGTGCACACCGAGGCCCGCCGGTTCACCGCCCGCGGGGACACCGTGCTGCTCATCGGCCATTCCGGCCACGAGGAGGTGGACGGAACCCTCGGCGAGGCGCCCGGCCGCATCACGCTGGTCGAGTCCTCGGCCGACGTCGGCTCCCTCGACGTTCCCGATCCCGAGCGCGTCACATACCTCATGCAGACCACGCTGGCCCTGGACGAGGCCGCGGAGGTCGTTGACGCGTTGACGGAGCGGTTCCCGGCGATCGTCGGGCCGGGTTCCACCGATATCTGCTACGCGACCTCGAACCGGCAGAACGCGGTCCGCAAGGTTGCCGAGGAGGCCCAGCTCGTCCTCGTCGTCGGCTCGGCCAACAGCGCGAACTCCGTGCGGCTCGTCGAGGTGAGCAGGCGCGATGGCGTCGAGGCGCATCTGGTCGGGGACGTCGGGGACGTGCATCTGTCCTGGCTCGCCGGCGTGGGCACGATCGGCATCTCGGCCGGCGCCTCGGCCCCGCCGTCCCTCGTCGACGAGCTCCTGACCGCGTTGTCGGGTCTCGGCGCGACGGACGTCTCGGTGCGTTCCGTCGGTACCGAGACGCTGGCCTTCCACCTGCCCAAGGAACTGCGCCAACCGGCCCCGGCGCCCGTTCCAGGGCCATAGTGCGCCTGGCCCCCGGGCGGTCCCGAGGCGCGGCCCGGAGGGCGAAGCCGGTGGCGTCGCCCGGGCGGCGCGGTGGGGCTGGGTTCAGCGGGATGCGGCGCCGCGATCGGCCTCAGGCGGCCGGGCCGGTGCGGCGTGCCGCTCGCCCCACCGGCGCAGGGCCAGCAGGACCGGTGCCAGATCCCGGCCGGAGGACGTCAGCCGGTACTCGTGCCGGGACCGGGCGCCCGCCTCCTGGTATGGCTAACGCTCCAGCACCCCCGCGCGCTCCAGCGCCCGCAGCCGCTCGGCCAGTACGCCCCGGTGCCGGCCCGGATGCCCTTGAAGCGGTGGACCCCCAGTGTGATCTCCCGGATGACCAGCAGGGACCAGCGCTCACCCACGACCTCCAGCGTCCGCGCGATCGGACAGGCCCGCGGGCCGTCGGACGATTCCTGCATCGGTACATCCTACCGATTCTGGGTGCGTATCCTGAATGCAGCCGGCCCTGTCTC
>NZ_CDWTNB010000208.1:0-6640 GCF_977947065.1 Frankia sp. CgJB1 | reverse complement strand
CCCAGATGGACGAAACGGGCCCATGATCGTTTATTTGGGGAGCGCGAAAGCGTTCTCGTGGTGCGATGTACAGCAAAAGCCACCGATCTCAGATGCTACTTATCGTTATCAGAACTCCAAAGCGCCCTCTGACACCCCACAGGCCTCGCGGACGACTCGGCCCCCGCGTCGTGTTCGGACTCAAGGCGCGCGGGCGTCGGTCACCCGTTGAGGAGGGTGATGCAGCGCCCGGCCGGGCTGGTCACGGTGGTGATCGCGGTGCGTTCGTCGATGGGAGGCGCGTTCGTGCGCTGGTCGAAGATCGCAAGGGTGCCGGTCGGCAACTGGAGTCGGTCGAGATAGCGGTCCAGCTGTAGGAGCCCGGCCTTGAGCGGGTTGGATCTGCCGGTGCGCCAGGCCTTGATCTCGAAACCCTCGCGATGGACCTGCCGCGGTCCCCCGCGGGGTACGTAGGGCCAGCGGAGATGAAGGTCAATGCGGCCGGAGCCGAGCGCGTATTCGCGTTCGGCCTGGCCGGTACCGTTGATGGCGCGCTGGAGGTAGCCCATGAGAATGAGCTGGGGCGCGGCCTCGTCGTAGTAGCCGCGGCTGGTGAGGAACTCGCCGTTCTCGATCCACCAGACCGCGAAGTCGGCGAGGACTCGTGGAAGATCGAAACTGCCGTCCGGGCGGACGAAGGTGCGGGGATCGGTGGTGATGCTCTCCTGCACGGAGGACGACAGGACGCGGACGATGACCTCGCGGTAGATCGGATTCGCGGCCCGTACTGGTGGGTCGGGTGCGATGAGGCCGAGATCACGGACATAGCTGACGTCGTCGTCGTACGGGTCGAGGACGAGCGGGTCCCCGGCGATCAACGGAGCGTTGATCTCACGGACACGGGGTTCGGCTAGCTTGGAGGCCAGCGAGTCCAGGTGGGTGGCGCGCGCAAGGACGAACCGTTCCTTCGCGGCCTCGAGATGCTCAAGTGTGATCGTCTCTGTGGCGGGCACGGCCATCTCCTCGACGACCTCGCGGGCCAGCGCGTTGACCAGCCACGGCTGGCCGCCCGTGAGCTCGTAGGCGTGCTCGACGGCGCCCGGCGCGAACGGCTGGCCGGTGGCGGCGGTGTGCTGACCGTAGAGCTCCGCCACCTCATCCGCGGTGAAGTCGCCCAGCCTAAGCGACTTGAGTTTGATGTTGAAAGAGCTCGACGTGCCCAGCCGCGACGGGTCACCACCGGCCGCCGCCTTGTAGTCACGGACATCGCGGAGACCACACAGCACGACCGATGCCGGGAAGGGCGCTGTGGAGCGGGCGTTGTAGCCGTCCCGCACCTGGCTGAGCACACTGATCAGCGACTGGCCCTGAAGGGCGTCGATCTCGTCGAAGAACAGGACGAGCGGACGTGGGCAGATCCGGGCCCAGGCTCCGAGCGCCTCGACGATCAGGGTGCCGTCGGAGGTCTCCGGCCACGGCGCCGGCCGCAGCTCCGCAGGCAGGGTGTCCTCGGCGCTGGAGCGGAGCCGGTCGAGAATCGCCCGGGACGCGGCGCGGATGTCGTCTCCCCAGGCGCGCCCGGTCTCGCAGGAGACGTGCACCGCGGCGTACCGGCCCTGCATGGTCAGGTCGGCCGCGAGTGCGCGGAGCGCCGTCGTCTTCCCCGTCTGGCGGGGCGCGTGGACGACGAAGTAGGCCTTGAGATCCACCAACCCGGGCGCCTCCGGGAGGCGGGACAGCGCCGGGATCATGTAATGCTCCGCGGGGATGCACGGCCCAGTCGTGTTGAACCGACGGCTCACCAGTCCTCCTCCCCGCCCGACTCGCTACTTCACGACCAGCCTACCCGTGATCGACGATCTACCTGTGCGGCGAGTGATTCCTCCCTGACTGGTCGCGATCGCGCGGACGGACCAATGGAACACTCGTTCAATCCGTCAGGCGACACTCCGGTCGGCGCGGTCATCCAGCGTCGCCCCTGGCCAGGGGCCGGGTAGCGACCGGCCGGACGGTAATTTCAAGGCCAGCAACCAAGATCTATCGATTCGGATGCTGGTACAGAGAGGCCACCCTTTTTCTGATCACGCCTCCGACCTCGGTGAATGCGGTTCGCGATCTATCGCTTTGAGATTCAACACCATGGAACGGTGCTGGTCAGGGCCTCGACAGCTGGTTCGAGCCCCGGCCGGACGACCATGTTGGGATCATGCGAACCGCGTCCGTTCCGCCGAGGTGCTGAGCGGTGGCGACTTCGGAGGACCCGCGGTAGCCACGGCAGCCGCTGGTGCCGCGGCAAGAACGCGCATGGCAACCTGTTCGCCGACGGCCTGGGCAGCGACGAAGGGACCATCACGTCCCAGCTGCCGTCCAGCATGCCGATGGCACCGGCCGGGAGTCGCCGTTCACGTCAGGCGACAGGACCATAGCCCTTCGTCCTGGACCACGTCAGGTCCGTGGTCTCCTTGGCTGACGTCCCCGCTTCAGTGGTGATCATGGTTGACACGTCCCGCGCACGGCTGTTCGGCAACCTCGACGATGAGATGCCTGGTGCATGACGGGATGCCTTGAGGAGGATCGCGGAGCCGTGCCCGGTCGCGATCTTTCTCGACGGTTCTACGAGCGGGCGGTTCGGTCGCTGGTCGTGGGCGTGCCCCACGCTGCCGCGTTGCTCGGTGAGGGGTCCGAGGTCCTCGGCTTCGACGACGAGGTCTCCACGGACCACGACTTCGGCCCCCCGTGCACGACCCGCTCGATCTGCTCACCACGCGGCGTCGGGCACTGGCCTGGTACCCCGACGACGTCTGGCGCTACGTCCTGGCAGCCGGCTGGCTGCGGGTCAGCCAGGAAAAACCGTTCATCGGCCGCACAGGTGGCCGCGGCGGCGACGACCTCGGCTCGCGTGTGCTTGCCGCCCGCGTGGCCCGCGACCTCATACGGATCGGCTTTTCTCCTCGAACGCCTTGGTCTGGCTGAGCCCGTCGATCCCGCCCCGCGCCGCTTTCATTCCCGAGACATCCACGTACTCGGCGCCGAACGCCTCACCCGTGCGCCGACCGATGCGATCAGCGATCCGCCGCTGCGAACCCTCCTCACCCGACTCGGACACGGGCCCGACGGCCCGCTCGGCCATCTTCTCGGCGCGATCGACCAGGCCACCGACAGCTTAGCGCGCTGGCCGGACGTGCCGTGGCGGTCCGTCACAGGCTTCCGCAACATCGCCGTTCACACATACTTCGAGGTCGACTGGTCAATTGTGTGGCGCATCCACGCCGGCAGCCACACGTTCTGTTCAGGCCGCCGAGGTCTCACCGCTCGGATCGCCCAGCGTGGCCACCTTCTCCAGCTTGTGTTACGTTCGTCACACCGGTGGACGTATGCACTCCGCCGCCACCTCCCAGCGCTCCAACCAGGAGCGATCCCCACTCCACCATCACACCCCCACCCGTAGTGCCACAACCTCACTGCTACGGTTACGCAACGCCACAAATCGATAGGTATGGAGAACCGGGATGGCCAAGCGCAACGCCGCGCTCACTCTTCTCTTAGTCGAAATCGGCGCAATCGCGCTACTTGTGAATTCTCTGATCTCGTTCGACTGGCATGAACTTTGGTTCACCCTGTCGATCTCGATCGCTATTCCGTGTTGGGTTCTCGCCGTCAAGGCGCTTTCTACTTGCGGCGTGACAACCCAGCGCCGCACCCCGTGCCGTAAGGTGCTCCCAGCTGATCGCCGATCGGTGTTTTTGATCTAGGTTTCCCGTCTGCGGGCAAGGGTGGGGAGCGACGGTCGTGTCGCGACGCCGGGTCCACCTGCATCCTCGGCACCGGCGTGCCTGCGGTCGCCTTCGCCAGGCTCCGCCCAGTCCGCCGGCAGCGCGGTCAGCAATGTCCGGCCTGAACGCCAGCGGTTCGGGAGCCGCCGTTGTCGACCCGTTCGACCCACCCGTCGACGGTGAGTTGTCTTGCTGGTGTGGTGGGAGGAGTCGGTGCTTGGTCGCGCCCGGCGGCGACCGATGGCAGAGTACCCTTGAGGTACTGGAGGCACCGACGGACTGGTAGCTGGCGGGAAGGAGACGGACGCGGCGATGATGGAGCAGACGCCCCGGCAGGTTGCGGTCAAGGTCTCGCCGGAAGGCGACAAACTGATCACCAGTGGCGCGCACTACTTGCATATGAGCAAGAAGGATCTCGTCGAGGCGGCGGTCGCATTTTACCTGGATGCGCGCCGCGAGGAAATGCAGTCCGGGATGCGGGAGCTGCTGAGCGAGCTCGACGGCAGCCGCGCGTCACGGATAGCGATGCTCGCCGGGATGACTCGTGCTGAACTCGACGCGATCGGCGGCGTCGAAGAGGACCGCTGACGGTGGCCGGACGGGCCCGCCCCACGCTCCGCTGCCTGCGAGAGGATCTCGCCTTGACGGTCCCGCGCGCGGACACGCCTTTGGAGGACATCGGCCATCCGCTACTCGGCAAGGTCGGCGACCGCTTCGCCGACGACGACACGCCGCAGGAGCGGATCGCCGCGATCGACGATCAGGTGTTGTTCAAGGTGAAGGTCCAGCGCTGGCGCGGTGCAGTGTGGGTCGACGCCGGGATCCCATGGCTGGCGGCGGCCGGGCAGCGGGAGGAAGGCTCGCCCGATGACTTCTACGCGGCGCTGGCCGCACGCGCAACCGCCGCGCGGGCACGCTACAACGCCAGACACTCGCCTGCTCTCGCCACCACGACCTACACCGGTGACCTGCTGTCCGGTCAGGAGGACAAGCTGAGGTGGCGGGCCGAGTCGGCGACGCGCGCCGAGCGCACGCTCAGGGCGGCGGTGCACCGGCTGGTAGGCGAGTCACTGCTGGACGGCCAGGAGCATGCCGTCATGCTGGACGGCGCGGCGCTGGGCATCCAGGTCGTCGCTGACCAAGGTCACGAGACCTATGTCGCGATCCGCCTCATCGGCTCGGTCCCGCGACGGCTCGTCGCGACGATCCTCAGCCTCGTACCCGGATGTGAAGCCGACGCATGGATGTCCGACTACGCCATGCCGCAGCGGGCAGTGGCCCCCGAAGAGCAGATCTGGTCCAACATCATGGACCCAGCCGAGGCTGCGACGTTTCTCGACCAGCAACCATGAGCCTGTCATCCCTCCTGAACCCGAAGAGGAACGTCAACGCGACCACCACGCCGACGACTACGGTCACGAGACGGGTCGAAGCGTCCGGAACCGCCAGACCTGCGGAACACCCGCTCGATCCGGTAGGTGATGTAACGGTCGGCGCGGTCACTGGACATCGTCCCTGGCCAGGGCACGGGTAGCGACCGGCCGGACAGTGATTTCAGGGGCCGCAACCAAGATCGAACGGTTCGGATGCTGGTACACAGGGTCCACAAGCTGGCTTTGCCTGCTCAGCCCCCCTTCGGGGGCGCTTTCGCGTTTGCCGCTGGCTCCTGGCTGGACATCAGGTGTCAGCGCGCCTGGCCCCGACTGGGCCCGATCATCTGGGCAACACCGCTACCCCGTGAAGATCGAAGTCGGCGGGCACTAATTATTGACGGCGGTCGAGCTTCCCACCGAGCCTTTTCAAAGTTGGTTGTTCTAATGGCCCTCGCTGGCGAGGACGAGGACGGCCTGGGCGAAGGTGCCGACGCGGCGTGGGCAGCCGCGGAAACGGTCGAATATGTGCCAGTTCTTGAGGACCGCGAATCCTCGTTCACCTTGTGAGCGGGTGGTGGCATGGGTCCGGTTGGCCTCCTTGTCACGGTCGGGGAGGTCGTTGTTCTTGGGTTTCTTGATCGGGACGAGGAGGCGCTCGCCCTCGCCGCCGATGTAGCCCTTGTCCGCGTAGAGGTAGAGCTCCGAACGGTCGATCAGATCGAGAATGTCGTGCATCCGGGCCGCGGTGAGGTCATGGACGGAGCCGGGAAGCCCTTCGGAGATCCAGATCAGCCGGCCGTAGGGGTCGGTGAGGCTCTGCAAGGTGATGCCGTGGTACTTGTGCTTGCCCGAGTAGTACAGCTTGTTATGCGCCCGGACACGATTGGTACGCACGATGGTGCCGTCGAGGATGAGGAAGTTGCTCTGGGTCCACGCGAAAATCCAGGCCGCGGCGAGCAGGGTCCGGCCGTGAGTGGCGAGCAGGCGGACGGCTTCGCGGATGTAGTTGTGGACGGTGCCGACGCTGACCTGGAACCCCTCGGCGAGTCGCTCGTAGCGTTCACCCTTGCGTAGGTGGACGAGTACCAGGAGTGCCTGCTCGTGTGGGGGCAGCTTGCGCCAGGTCCGGCGCTGGGCGCGGTCCTCGGCCAGCAGCCCCGCGAGGAAGATCAGGGTCGACTCGGGCAGGTCGACGACACCAGGGTAGGTTAGCAACGGAAGTCCTCGGTCAAGGGCACAGTGGAGTAGACACCCTGTGATCTACCGAGGACTTCTCTATTTACGGCACCCCTCCGGCCACCGCCCGGCCAACTATCGCCGCCGCCAGATGGCGGAACGACTGGAGCCGGCGCCCGTTCAATTAGCTAATTGGTGATCCTCAACCGCCGAGAGAATCAGACAAACCGAGATTGAAAAGGCTCGATGTGCCACCGTTTCGTCCGTCCTTCGTCTATCAGCTCACAGTCGGCGCGCCGCCCAAAGATTTGCATTGAAATAACTTGATTATTCTATGTC
>NZ_CDWTNB010000207.1:0-6695 GCF_977947065.1 Frankia sp. CgJB1 | reverse complement strand
GTGCATGATCCGACCGGGCCGGGGATGGTCCGAGCGGCCTGGGCCCGGCTGCCGGAGCCGGTCCGGGCCACGCTGCCGATCTGGTTCGGGAGCCGGGTCGCGGTCGCCTTGCTGGCGCTCGCTGCCGCGCGGGCCCTTACCTCGGCGCCGGCGCGAAACGCTCCCGGCCTGCGCACACTCTGGGACCGGTGGGATGTCGGCCTGTTCACGAAGGTCGCCCGGTACGGCTATCTCTCCCCCGCCTACTCGGACCGGACAGAAGTCGACTTTCCCGGCCTCCCGATCGCGATGCGGATCGTCCATATCGTCGTTCCGGACTGGATCGTCGCGGGTCTGGTCGTGTCGTTCCTCGCCGGTTCGGTCGCGGTCGCCGCGCTGTGGCGGTTGGCCGCGGACGAGGTCGGCAAGCCCGCGGCGCAGTTCGCCGTCCTTAGCCTTATCTGCTTCCCCTACGCGGTGTTCCTGTTCGCCGCCTACTCGGAGGGTATCTTCCTGGGGTTCGCTACGGCGTCCTGGCTGGCGGCACGCTGCCGCCGCTGGTGGTTGGCCGGCCTGCTGGGCGCCGGGGCAGCATCCGCCAGGATCAGCGGTATTCCCTTCGGGATCGCGTTGGCCGTGCAGTACGTCGTGAGCCGGCGCTCCGCCGGCCTCCCGGTGGTCGCCTGGCCGGCGTTGTCGCTGGGGCTTCCACCCATCCCCGTCCTCGCTTATCTGGGCTATCTCAGGATTCGCACCGGGGGCTGGGGCTCCTACACGGACGCGATGCGGGACGGCTGGCACCGAGGCCTCGACTGGCCCTGGTCGGGCTGGGCCGCCACCTGGGCATCGGCCACGGATGGCAACGGTGCGTCGACCTTCGTCTGGTTCTGGCGCGGGGAACTGCTCGCGGTGGTCGTCGGGGTGCTGCTGACCATCATCCTGCTGGCCGGGAGACGGTGGGGTGAGGCGACTTTCCTCGGCGTGATGACCGCGATAATGGCCTGCACGAATTATTATGCATCGGGAATCCGTGGAATTCTGGTGGCCTTTCCGTTGTATCTGATGCTCGCGCGAGCCGCCGCGCGGCAGAGCTGGGTACAGTCGGTATATCTCTGTATCTGTACACCGATCATGGCAGCCCTGGTCGTCGCCTTCACGCAGGGGCAGTGGGTGGACTAGCCTTTCCCCGCACGGCGCCTTCGGCGCCGTGCGGGGGCCCCTGGCATGGGGCGCCGTGCGGGGTTTCCGTCACCTCGCCTTCGGCGTTTGGGACTACGGGAGGCGGTGCTGTGGACATGCAGGATGCCCAGCCGGGTCAGCCCGGCACCGGGGACGTCGGCGGCGACCCGTCCGGGGGCGGCCACGACTCTTCCCCGGGCGGCCACGGCGGTTCCGGGTCCGGGCGCGTCGGTCCGCGGCCGGCTGCCCGCATGCTCGCGGTGGTCGCGGTCGCCGCGGCGCTCGCGGCGCTTGTGTTCGCCCTCGCGGACCCCTCCCCCTCCCGGCACATGCGTGGCCTCCTGATCACGGTGAACCTCGTCTGCCTCGCCGGGGTGTTCACGGCGTGGCTTCGCGTGGTTCTCGTGGTCGGGGCCGCCAGGGCCCCCGGAGGAATCGAGTAAGCTCGGCTGGACATACCGTGCGCCGGCGTACGTGTGTCCATCCGCTGGTCCAGGCCGACCACTCGTCATGATTGGTCGGTGCGCCTCCGGGTGGCCCTCGTGCACTAATGATCGTCTGGATGTGCTGACGGGCGGTCCCCTCTCGGATCCATCGCGTCGAGCACGTTCGAGACGGCACAGGTTCCGGTCGCGGTCCCTCCTGCCGCGGAAGATCCGTGGCCGCCAGAGTCCACAGGAGGTGGGTTCAGTCTTGGCACGTCATTATGAGCTCATGGTGATCCTCGATGCTGACCTCGAGGAACGCACCGTCGCGCCCTCTCTCGACCAGTACCTCGGTGTCGTCCGTCAGGGCGGCGGCGTGGTGGAGAAGGTCGATGTCTGGGGCCGGCGCCGGCTCGCCTACGAGATCGCCAAGAGTTACGAAGGCATCTACGCCGTCATCGACCTGCATGCGGAGCCCGACGTCGTCGCCGAGCTCGACCGTCAGCTCGTCCTCAACGAGTCGGTCATCCGCACCAAGGTCATTCGGCTTCCAGAGCCGAAGAAGCCACGTCAGAGCCGCCGGGCGGCGGCGTGATCCGGTCCGCGGCGACGGCAGTCCCCGTGCCGTCGTGGGCCGCCGATCTCCGGGAGAGTGCCCATGGCTGGTGAAACCGTCATCACTGTCGTCGGCAACCTAGCCAACGACCCCGAACTGAGGTTCACCCCGAACGGTGCCGCGGTCGCCAGCTTCACCGTCGCCTCCACGCCGCGCACCCTCGACCGCCAGACCAACGAGTGGAAGGACGGCGAGGCGCTGTTCCTGCGCTGCTCCATCTGGCGCCAGGCGGCGGAGCACGTCGCCGAGTCGCTGCAGAAGGGCGCTCGGGTCATCGTCACCGGCCGCCTCAAGCAGCGGTCGTTCGAGACCCGCGAGGGTGAGAAGCGCACCGTGATCGAGCTCGATGTCGACGAGATCGGCCCGAGCCTGCGTTACGCCACCGCCAAGGTCGTCAAGGCCGCGCGCGGCGGTGGTGGCAGCAGTTACGGGGGCGGTGGCGGAGGCGGCTACGGCGCGCCCGCCGGTGTTCCCGCGGGGGCTCCGGCCGGCAGCTACGGCGGCGGTAGTGGTGGAGCACCCATCGATGACCCCTGGTCGCAACCGGCCGGCGGCTACTCCGACGAGCCACCGTTTTGAGCGGCCGGTCGTCGTCCTCGCGAACGACACAACGAGGTAGGAGCACACCCATGGCCAAGGCGGCCGTGCGCAAGCCCAAGAAGAAGGTTTGCGTTTTCTGCAAGGACAAGGTCGACTACATCGACTTCAAGGACACTTCGCTGCTGCGCAAGTACATCTCCGACCGGGGCAAGATCCGGGCCCGTCGGGTGAGCGGTAACTGCAGCCAGCACCAGCGCGACGTGGCGACGGCGGTGAAGAACAGCCGCGAGATGGCGCTGCTGCCCTACACCGCCTCGGCCCGGTAGGGGGTGGCGATGAAGCTCATCCTGACCCAGGAGGTCCCCGGTCTCGGCAGCCCGGGTGACATCGTGGAGGTCGCGAACGGGTACGGGCGCAACTACCTCGTGCCCCGCCGGTACGCGATCCTCGCGACCAAGGGCGCGGAGCGTCAGGTCGAGCAGATCAAGCGGGCCCGGTCGGCCCGCGCGGTCCGCGATCTCGGGCACGCTCAGGAGATCGCCGGTCAGCTCGGTGGCCTCAAGGTCGAGCTGACCAGCCGGGCGGGCAAGGAAGGCCGCCTGTTCGGTTCCGTAACGGCGGCCGACGTGGTGGAGGCGGTGACCGCCGCGGGTGGCCCCGAGCTCGACCGGCGCCGCGTCGAGCTCACCACGCCGATCAAGTCCCTGGGCGCCTACACCGTCGCCGTGCATCTGCACCCCGAGGTGACCGCGACCGTGAAGCTCCAGGTCACGCAGGCCTGACCAGGGCCGGGCGGTCCTGATCGCGGCCGGATGGGCCCGAGGCCGGGCGGTTCTGACGGCGGCGTCCGCTGTTTCTCCCGCTGTACCGCCGCGCTCGCTGTACCGGCTCCCCTGGCCGACCGTCTCAGGCGGCCGGCCAGGGGAGTTCGTTGTGCGTGGGGCAAGGGGCGACGAGCAGATCCGAAACTTTTTCTTATCCACAGGGCACTCGCGATGCGGGCGCCTGCCAGCTGGGTTTCGTCGAGGCTGTGGTCTCGGGTGTCCACAGGTTTCCGGTTTCCGTCCCGATGTCCTCCCCAGGTTCCGGCCGGTTGCCCACAGCTTTTCCACAAGGGCATGTGGATAACTTTTTGCTGGGGGTGCCCGCCGGTCCGTAAAGTCGGACCCTCCAGACTGAGGAAGGTACTTCTAGCCTGATCGGGCCAGGTCTCCTTCGGTGACGCGGGCGGCGCCCGGCGAGAGGCTCACCGGAGGCCGCCCGCCCGGTCCCTGCTGGGAGCTCCCGGCTGACCGGGGGCGGAGCGGTCCGTTGACAGCGATTCCGATCCGTACGAACATACGTTCGAATACGGGTCTACGGGAGTCCCGGGAGGGTGCGTCGTGAGCGTCACCGAGATCTCGCGTGGTTCCGGTGGGAGTACGGAGTTCGACCGGACTCCTCCGCACGACCTGCCCGCCGAGCAGAGCGTGCTCGGCGGCATGCTGCTGTCGAAAGACGCCATCGCCGACGTCGTCGAGGTCCTGCAGACGGGTGACTTCTACCGTCCCGCGCACGGCCTCGTGTACGAGGTCATCGGCGATCTCTACGGCCGGGGGGAGCCTGCGGACGTCATCAGCGTCGCCGCCGAGCTCGGCCGCCGCGATCTGCTCGAGCGGGTGGGCGGTCCGGCCTACATGCACACCCTCATCTCGAGCGTGCCCACCGCGGCCAACGCCGGGTACTACGCCCGTATCGTCGCGGAGAAGGCGGTCCTGCGCCGCCTCGCGGAGGCCGGCACCCGCATCGTGCAGCTCGCCTACGGCGCGGCTCCGGACGTCAGCGACGTCGTCGACCGCGCCCAGGCGGCCGTATACGAGGTGACCGAGCGCCGGACGAACGAGGACTACCTGCCGCTGGGGGAGCTGCTCAACCCGGCGCTGGAGGAGATCGAGTCCATCCAGGGGCATGACGGTTCGCTGACCGGGGTGCCCACCGGTTTCGTCGACCTCGACGAGCTGACCAACGGCCTGCACGGCGGCCAGCTGTGGATCGTCGCGGCCAGGCCGGCCGTGGGCAAGTCGACCCTCGGCCTGGACTTCGCCCGGGCGGCGTCGATCAAGAACGGGATGGCGTCGGTCATCTTCTCGCTGGAGATGAGCCGCATGGAGATCACCATGCGGCTGTTGTCCGCCGAGGCGCGGGTGTCCCTGCAGAACCTCCGCACGGGCCGGCTCACCGATGACGACTGGGGTCGCCTGGCCCGCCGGATGGGCGAGGTCGCGGAGGCCCCGCTGTTCATCGACGACAGCCCGCACCTGACGATGATGGAGGTCCGGGCGAAGGCCCGGCGGTTGAAGCAGCGCAACGAGCTGCGCCTGGTGATCCTCGACTACCTGCAGCTGATGTCGTCGCCCAAGAAGGTGGAGAACCGTCAGCAGGAGGTCAGCGAGATCTCGCGGTCGCTGAAGCTGCTCGCCAAGGAGCTCGACGTTCCGGTGGTCGCCATCTCCCAGCTCAACCGCGCCTCCGAGCAGCGGGCCGACAAGCGTCCCCAGGTCTCCGACCTGCGCGAGTCCGGAAGCCTGGAGCAGGACGCCGACGCAGTGATCCTGCTGTACCGGGAGGACACGGTCGAGAAGGAGTCGGCGCGCGCCGGCGAGGCGGACCTCATCATCGCCAAGCACCGCAACGGGCCGACCGGCACCGTCACCGTCGCCTTCCAGGGCCATTACTCACGGTTCGTCGACATGGCGAACTGAATTCTCGGCCCGGGGGCGGGACGAGGCCCACGGGTGGAGAGCGCCAGCGGCCCGGCGGCGGGCCGGGTGGGCGCCCGGGTGTGTTTGGCGTGGTCATGGTCCATGTTGGCGGACCGCGATCTCCCGATGGTGCCAGACTGGGCGGTATGAGTTTCAGGATCATCCATGGCGAGTGAGGGGCGGGACGGCGGGCAGCCCGCCGGAGCGGTCCTCGAAGTCGCCCGGTTCGACATCAAACCGGGCAGCGAAGACGATTTCGCCGCCGCGTATCACGGGGTGCGTGCGGAGCTCGTCGGCACGCCGGGCTGTCGTTCCGCGCGGATGACCCGCGGGGTCGAGTCACCGTCGAGTTTCGTGCTGCTCGTCGAGTGGGACAGCCTGGACGCCCATCTGACGAACTTCCGGGAGTCGGAGCGGTTTGCCCGCTGGCGCGCCGTCCTCGGCCCGTACTTCGACGGCACCCCGACGGTGGCGCACAGCGCGGACGTCCCCGCCGGTCCCGACCCGGCCTGACCCTCGACGACCGCCGGACTTCTGATCATGACAGCGTTCTTCGGGTACCTGTTTTTCGCGCCGCTCACGGCGCTCTTCTTCGGTTTTCTCATCTGGCTGGTACCGGCGATCCTGCTTCGGAACACGGACGTGGTGAGCCGGCTGAACCTGCGGCCCTTCGCGTTCTTCGTCACCGGCTACGTCTTCAGCGGGCTGATGGCCCTCTACCTGCTGGTGCTGGACGCCGGCCACGACGTCGCGCCGGCGGCCGGCGTCGTCGCATCCCTGGCCCTCGTCTGGGCTGTCCGGCGGCAGTGGCGCCGGCACCGGCCACTGGGCACGCGGCAGGTGGCGAGCATGCGCCGTGACGGCCCGGTCCAGCCGGGGCAGCCGGGTTATCCCGCTCCACCGGTGCCGTCGGGTTATCCGCATCAGCCCGGCCACCCGTACTCCCCCAGGCCGCAGGCCGGGCCGGTCGCGCGAGGTCCGTCCGGGTATCCCGAGGCCGCCGGATATTCGCCTACGCGGCCGGATCAGCCCGGCCCGGGCGGGGGAGGAGACGACCCGGCAGGCGGGGCGGGTGATCCCGGTCGCCCCAGCCAGTCGGGGCATCGGTCGGGGTATCAGCCGGGGCCCGCGGGTCGTCCACCGGCGCCGGACAGCAGCCGCGGGGCCGGTCGGCGGATCGCCGGCTACCCCTGGGCCGTTCCGCCCAGCGGGCCC
>NZ_CDWTNB010000206.1:0-6710 GCF_977947065.1 Frankia sp. CgJB1 | reverse complement strand
CATTCTGGCCGCGGGGCTCGCGGTGTCCGCCTGTGGAGACGGAGTGAGACCGCCTCGCTCCTGACGCGAGGAGGCATCCGTTGGTGAAGCAGGAACCCGCACCGCGAGGTGTGGGAACCCCCGGCCTTCAGGCCGGGGAGGATGTCAAATTCCGCGCCCCGTCCACAGCTCGCGGCGAGCGCCCGCGTACCGTCGACGACGGATCGGCGTTCGCGGGTCTGCCCGCGGGGGGCGAACGGCCCTACGACGTGGTCGGGATCGGGTTAGGACCGTTCAACCTGTCGCTTGCGGCCCTGGCCGACGGGCTGCCCGGCCTGCGGGCCGTCTTCTTCGACCAGGCGCCGGCCTTCAGCTGGCACCCCGGCCTGCTGTTGGAAGGTACGACCCTGCAGGTGCCGTTCCTCGCCGATCTCGTCACCTTGATCGACCCAACCAGCAGATGGTCCTTCCTGGCGTACCTGCGCGAGCATGGCCGGCTCTTCCGCTTCTATCTCTACGAGCGGTTCCACATCCCCCGCCGGGAGTATGACGACTACTGTCGATGGGTCGCCGACGGTCTCGACTCCACCCACTTCGGCACCCGCGTCGAGGCGGTCCGCTGGGATCCCGACACCCGCCTGTTCCAGGTGGCGATCGCCCAGCCCCACCGGTCCGATCAGGCAGGGCAGTCCGGCGCCTCCCCGACACGGGTGGTGACCGCTCGGCACCTGGTCCTCGGGATCGGAACCGAACCGATCATGCCGGTGGCCTTCGCGGGGATGCCGAACGGGCGGGCCTTCCATACGGCCGAGTACCAGCAGCGGCGTGCCGCGCTGGCGGGGCTTTCCCGGGTCACGGTGGTCGGCTCCGGACAGTCCGGGGCGGAGGTGTTCGCGGATCTGCTCCGCGCACAACCGGTGACCGGTCATCAGCTGACCTGGATCACCCGCACCCCCGCCTTCGCGCCGATGGAGTACTCCAAACTCGGCCTCGAACAGTTCACCCCCGACTTCGTCCGCTATTTCCACGGTCTGGAGCAGGCGGCCAAGGACACGCTCGTCCCGGCTCAGTGGCAGCTCTACAAGGGGATCGACGCGGACACCATCGCGGAGATCTACGACCTGCTGTACGAACGGACGATCGGCGGGGCGGACGTGGCGGCGACGCTGCTGCCGGGCGTCGTCGTGGAGACGGCCTCGCAGCGGGACCGGGACGGTGAGATCACTCTCGGCTGCCGCCACCGCGATCAGAACCGCGCCTTTCCCGTCCACACCGACGCGGTGGTGCTTGCGACCGGGTACGCCGCACGCCAGCCGGCCCTGCTCGATCCCATCGCCGGGCTAATCGACGTCGACGACAGGGGTCGCTTCCGCGTCGACGCCCGGTACCGGGTGGCGACCGACGCCGGTCTCACCGGCCGTGTCTACGTCCAGAACGCGGAGCTGCACACGCACGGCGTCGGGACGCCCGATCTCGGCCTCGGCGCCTGGCGCGCCGCGGTCATCCTCGACGACCTGACCGACGGCGACGCGTACCGGCTGCCGTCGCCGTCGGCGTTCACGACCTTCGGGGTCCCCGCCCGGTCGGGCCAGCCGGACGGGAATGGCCAGGCCGCCGGCGAGCGGCGCGCGCGGCCGCGCGATCCGGCCCCGGTCGAGACGGCCAAGACAGCCGGAACGGTCGGACGTTGACCACGTCATGGTCCGCGCCGCCGCCCGCGGCACCGTCCCCGGGGCGGACCGGGTCGGCGGACCGATGGCGGCAGGCCGGCCGTGCCCTGCTGGCCAAGCTCATCGCTGAAATGGCCTACGAGGAGCTACTCAGTCCGCAACCCGACGAGCCAGCGGATGCCGCGGCCGGGCCGGCGGGCTCCCCGGGCGGGCCGACACCCACCGCACCGGCGCGGACGAGCGACCTCACGGTGCGCGGCGTGGCCCCGAACGGACGCAGGCACCCCCCGATCGGACGGGGTCCCATCCAGGGTTACCGGCTCCGAGCCGCGGGCGCCACGTACGCCTTCACCGCCCGACGTGGCACATTCGGGTCCTGGTGGATCGATGCCGCTACGCTGACCCGCTCGGTTACGCCGCCCGGCCCGGATGGCAGACCCCCCGAACCGGGCACCACACCGACCGTTCCGGGCACCGCACCGGCGGACGACCCGATCCGCTTCCTCCAGGACATGCAGGTCCTGCTCGGCTGGTCCGACCCGGTCCTCGCCGACGTGGTACGCGATCTGCTCGCCACCCAGGCCGCCGATCATCATCTACTCGGAACGGCGATTCCCGCGGTGGATCTCGCCGATCTGCCGTTCGTCGCGCTCGAGGGGCACCAGACCGGCCATCCCTGTCTCGTCGCGAACAAGGGACGGCTCGGTTTCGGCGCGGCCGCGGCTGTCTACACCCCCGAGGCACGCCGGCCCTTCCGACTGCGGTGGGTGGCCGCACACCGCGCGATCGGGCGGTACAGCGCCAGCGCCCCCGAGGCCAGCGCCCCCAGAACCAGCGGCCCCAGAACCAGCGGCCCCGGGGCCATCGACCTTTCCGGACAGGGCTCGTCGACCGCGCCTGACCTGCTCACCACGGAACTCGACGAGCAGACCCGCACCCACTTCACCGATGTGCTCCGCCGGGCCCTGCCAGACGATCCACGCCGGCCGGGCCCCGCGCCCGCCGCCGGACCACCCGCCGGTACGACGATCGCCGACTATATCTGGCTACCCGTCCATCCGTGGCAGTGGGAGAACGTAATCGTGCCGCTCTATGCGGCTGAGATCGCCACCGGTCTGCTGGTCCCGCTGGGCGAGGCACCGGACCGGTACCTGCCCCTGCAGGCGGTGCGCACCCTCGCCAACGTCGACCGGCCGGACCGGCGGAACGTCAAGCTCGCGCTGATGATCCGTAACACGCTGGTGTGGCGGGGGATGTCGGCGGCTGACGCCATCGCCGGACCGGCGATGTCGAGCTGGCTGCTCGGGCTGCGCGACGCGGATCCCTTCCTGCGCGATGTGACCCGGGTTCTCCTGCTTCCGGAGGTCGTCGGCGCCACCGTCCGGCACCCGGCCTACGACGCCGTCCCCGACGCGCCCTACCGCCTCCACGAACTACTCGGCGTGCTCTGGCGTGATCCGGTGGAGCGGTTTCTCGACGGCGGGGAGCGGGCGCGCAGCCTCGCGTCCCTGCTGGCGGTCGGCTCCGACGGTCGGGCAGTCGTCGCCGAGCTCGTGGCCCGCTCGGGCCGGCCGGCACACGACTGGCTCGCCGCGCTGTTCTCCGCCCTCCTGCCGCCGCTGCTGCACTACCTGTACCGGTACGGCGTGGCCTTCACGCCGCACGGCGAGAACGTCCTGTGCATCTTCGATGCCGAGGAGATGCCCCGCCGCATAGCCGTGAAGGACCTCGGCGCGGACATCGAACTGGTGTCCGGCGAGTTCCCCGAGCGGCGGGGGATGCCACCGGAGGCGGTCGAGCACTGCCGGCGGTGGCCCGGCCCGGTCCTGGCCCACTCCCTGCTCTCGGCGGTGTTCGCCGGGCACTTCCGCTTCTTCGCGGTGCTCGTGGCGGATCATCTCGACGTAGGCGAGAACCAGTTCTGGCGGCTCGTGCGGGCGACGGTCGACCGGTACCACGCGAGGTTCCCGGCCCTGCGGGAGCGGTTCGCCTCGATCGATCTCCTCGGGCCGGCGTTCGGTCGGGTCTGCCTGAACCGCGAGCAGTTCGCGGGCGCCGGGTTCCACGATCGCGCCGACCGGGACGGAGGCTTCGACCTGATGCACGGCGAGGTCGCGAACCCCCTGCACGACGTGTCCACCCTCACGACGGGCCCGGCACAACCGGCAGCCCCGACGGAACCGGCGCCGCCTACGGTATGAACGGAGAACGCATGACATCGCCGCCGGTTCCGACCCCACCATCGGCCCAGGTTCCGGCCCATCCCGACCCCCCGGGCCCGCCTGAGCCACCTGAGCCAACCGGGCGGCCCGCACCGCGGGTCCAGCCCCGCCCGATCGGCCCCGGGTCATCGTCCGATCAGGCGGTCGGGGAGAACGCAGCCGGCCGGGGAGTGCTACGTGACCTGCTGGCCGGAGCCGAACCAGTCGAGGAGATCATCGTCGCCACCGTCGACCTGCAGGGCCGGCTCGTCGGCAGCGCCGTGTCCCCGGAGCACTTCACCGGACCGGTGCTCGCCGACGGCCTCGGCACCTGCACTTACCTGCACGCCGTTGACGTCGACATGAAGACCGACGGAGGCTACCCCCACTCGCCCTGGTACGACGGCTTCGGTGATCTACGGCTACAGCCCGACCTCACCACGTTGCGCCGCGCACCCTGGCATCCGTCCGACGCGGTGGTGTTCGCGGACGCGTTCTGGCCGGACGGGTCCCCGGTGGACGTCGCTCCCCGTGCCGTGCTGCGTCGACAGCTCGACGCGCTCGCCGACTCCGGTCTGACCGCCTTCGCCGGGACGGAGCTGGAGTTCCTGGTCTTCCGCGAGTCCTACCGTCGAGCTGCGCGGCGCTCCTACACCGATCTCACCCCGGCCAGCCGTTACAACATCGACTACGCGCTTTCCGGCACGGAAGGACTGGACGATCTGGTCCGGCGCATCCGGCGGGCGATGGCCGGCGTCGGGGTGGCGGTCGAGTCCGCGCGCGGGGAGGTCCATCCGGGGCAGTTCGAGATCGTGTTCCGGTATGCCGAGGCGCTGCAGGCCTGCGACAACCACACCCTCTACAAGACCGCCGCCAAGAAGATCGCCGCGGCGGGCGGGCAGGCCCTGACCTTCATGGCGAAGTACGACGGGGGCGAGGGGAACTCCTGCCACGTTCATCTGTCCCTGCGCGGGACGGGCGGGGCGTGTGTGTTCGCGCCGTCCCCCGAAGGTGAGGGGGCGCTCGTCCGGCACCCCGGCTTGGCCCCACCGAGCACCGCACCCCCCGGTTTCCCACCCCCCGGCTCTCGCGACGACACCGCCGGGATGTCCGCGCTGATGTGCTCGTTCGTGGCCGGGCAGCTCGCCTGCATGGCCGATTTCGCGTTGCTGTACGCACCCAACGTGAACTCGTACAAGCGCCTGGCGCCGGGCTCCTTCGCTCCGACCGGAATCAGCTGGGGACGCGACAACCGGACCTGCGCCATACGGGTGGTCGGCGACGGGTCGGGACTGCGCGTCGAACATCGGGTGCCGGGCGGTGACGCGAATCCCTACCTCGCCGTCGCCGGGATGATCGCGGCCGGCCGTTACGGCATCGAGCACCGTCTCCCGCTCGAACCCGGACGGATGGGCAACGCCTTCACCATGCCGGACGTGCCACGGCTGCCCGCGACGTTGCGGGAGGCGGTGGACGGGTGGCGGGCCAGTGCGGTGGCCCGGGCCGCCTTCGGTGATCGGGTCGTCGCCCATCTGGCCCATGCGGCCGAAGTCGAGCTCGCCGGCTACGAGCGGACCGTCACCGACTGGGAGCGTCGGCGCGGCTTCGAACGGTTCTGACCCCGGCCTGCTCCGGGACGGAGTATTCGCGCAGTCCGAACCGCTGATACAGAGTCCGCAACGGGCCAGGGGCCCACCAGTTGTAGTCGCCGGCCACCCGCATGAAGGCGGGGACCAGCACCCCTCGGATGAGGGTGGCGTCGAGCACGATCGCGAGCGCGATGGCGATCCCGAACATCTGGATGAACCGGACCGACGAGGTACCGAACGCGACGAAGGTGACGGCGAGCAGCGCGGCGGCGGTGCTGACGATCCGCCCAACCCGGGCGAGCCCGGTGGCGACCGCTTCGGTGTTGGGCGCGCCGGCGTCGTGCGCCTCCTTGATCCGGGAGAGCAGGAAGACCTCGTAGTCCATCGAGAGCCCGAAGGCGATACAGAAGAGCAGGACCGGCATGGAGGTGTCCAGCGGGCCGGGGGTGAAGTCAAGGAACCCGTACAGGTGGCCGTCACTGAAGATCCACACCGAGGCGCCGAACACGGCGCACATCACCAGCCCGTTAAGCACGATGGCCTTCACCGGTAGCAGCACGCTGCCGGTAAACAGGAACAGCAGCACGAAGGTCGCCAGCGCGATCAGCCCGAGGGCGACCGGGAGACGGTCGGCGATCGTGGTCTTGCCGTCTACCAGGACGGCGGATGCGCCACCGATCAGCACACTGGTCCCCGCGGGCGCCGGCACCGCACGCGCGGCCCGGACGAGAGCCTGCGCCCGGTCCGACGCATAGTCCACCGCGGGCACAACCTGGAGGGAATCCGCTCCGGCGATCGCGAACCGTCGGCTGGCCGGACCGGACGGTACGACCCGGCGCCCATCGATGTGGGACCCGAGGGCGCTATCGACCCGGGCCACGTCCGGCAGTTCGGACAGCGCGGTCGCGTAGGAGGCGAGCGCGGACCGGTCGATCATGCCCGGCCCGGCGGCCTGGACGACGACGTCGAGCGCGCCGCCGATGTCGGCGGCGAACGCGCCCCGCAGGGCATCACCGACGATCCGGCTGTCCGCCGAGCCCGGCTTCAGCACCCGGTCGTCAGGGGTGCCGAAGTTCACGTGCAGAAAGGGCGCCCCGAGGACGAGCAGAACCGCGATCACCGGCAGGCCGGTGAGTACCGGGTGGCGCATCACGGTGCCGGCGACCTGACGCCAGAACGGCGAGTCGGCCGCCTCGCGCACCACGACCGGCGCCGACCCCACGGGCGCCGGTCCAACCGGCACCGGCCCCGCCGCGCCCGCGGGCCCGCTC
>NZ_CDWTNB010000205.1:0-6710 GCF_977947065.1 Frankia sp. CgJB1 | reverse complement strand
GAACTACATGTTCACTGCCCGTAGACCCGACATAGAATAATCAAGTTATTTCAATGCAAATCCTATGCGGCGCGGCCCGGAGGCCCCTGTGAAGTCCGACGGGGGTGCGGAGTCGTGCATCATGGTCCGGGGTCTTGCGGTCATCACCGTTGGTGCCTTCCGCTCGGTCGGCTGCGGCCCGTCGACATGGCTCGGACGGGTTCGGCAGCCCCGACCGTTGCGGTGGGGACGGACCCGGTGGCATGCCGATCGTCGCCCGGGTGGCCGATCGGGTCGTCGTCCGGGTCCTCGAGCGGCTCGACCGCGACCGCGCACACCTTGAACTCGGGCATCCGGGACGTCGGGTCGAGCGCGTCGTTGGTCAGAGAGTTCGCCCGTCCGGCCCCGGCCCAATGGAAGGGCAGGAAGACGGTGTCGAACCGGAGGGTGTCGGTCAGCCTCGCCGGCACCTCGCAGGTGCCTCGTCGGCTCGTGACCCGCACCGGCGCCCCCTCAGCGATCCCGAGCCGTTCGGCGAGGTCGGGATGGATCTCGACGAAGGGTTCCGGCGCGGCGTCGACGAGGTGTCCGATCCGGCGGGTCTGCGCACCGCTCTGGTAGTGGGCCAGCACGCGTCCGGTGGTCAGGTAGTAGGGGTACTCGGGGTCGATGTCCTCCGCCACCGGACGGTGCTCGACCGGCACGAGCCGAGCCCGTCCGTCCGGGATGGCGAAGCGGTCCAGGAACATCCGGGGGTGCCCGGGTGCGTCTCGTCCGGGCAGGGCCAGAACACCCCGTCCAATGCGGTGATCCGCTCGTAGCTGATGCCCGCGTAGTCGGCGATCCCCCCGGCGCTGGCCCGGCGCAGCTCGTCGAAGACCACCCGTGGTTCGTCGGGGAAGCGCTCGGCGTGGCCGAGTCGGGCGGCGAGCGCCGCGATGATCTCCAGGTCGGTGCGTACCCCCGTCGGAGGAGGCCGCAGCCGTTCCCGCCGCAGTACCCGACCCTCCAGATTGGTCATCGTCCCCTCTTCCTCCGCCCACTGGGCGGTCGGCAGGACGACGTCGGCCATGGCCGCCGTCTCGATGAGCACGAAGTCGGCGACGACGAGCAGGTCCAGGGCGGCCAGCCGCGAGGTGATCCGACGGGCCCGGGGGGCGGAGACGGCGATGTTGCTGCCGAGGATGAGGAGCGCCCTCGGCCCCTGCGGCGTGCCGAGCGCGTCCAGCATCTCATAGGCGCTGCGGCCCGGACCGGGGATGGTCGTCGGGTCGACGCCCCAGATCCGACCGATGTGCTCCCGGGCCACCGAATCGGTGATCTTGCGGTAGTCGGGAAGCTGGTCGGCCTTCTGCCCGTGTTCCCGGCCGCCTTGCCCGTTGCCCTGGCCGGTGAGACAGCCGTAGCCCGACCCGGGGGTGCCGGGCAGCCCCAGTAGGAGGGCGAGGTTGATGAGCGCCGTGACGGTGTCGGTGCCCTTGCTGTGTTGTTCGGCACCGCGGGCGCTGAGCACCATCGCCCGTTCGGCCTGGGTGAGCAGGCCCACGGCGGCGTACTGGTCTGCCACCGGCACTCCGGTGATGCGCTCCACCCGTTCGGGCCAGTAGGAGGCGAGTACTGCTCGCAACTCGGTGAGGCCCGTCGTCCGAGCGGCGAGGAAGTCGTGGTTGGCGTACCCCTCCGTTAGGGCGATGTGGGCCAGCCCGTTGACCAGGGCCAGGTCAGTTCCCGGGGTGATCTGCAGATGCAGGGCCGCGGCGCGGGCGGTGGCCGTCAGGCGCGGGTCGACGACCACGAGCGCCCCGCCGTTCTCCCGCTGGCGGGTTAGGTACTGCATGAACGGGGGCATGGTCTCGGCCGCGTTGCCGCCGACCATGAGGACGGCCCCGGCGTGCGCGATGTCCTCCAATGGGAAGGGCAGGCCCCGGTCCAGCCCGAACGAGCGGATGCCCGCGGCGGCCGCCGACGACATGCAGAACCGGCCGTTGTAGTCGATCGCGGAGCTGCGCAGCGCCACCCGCGCGAACTTGCCCAGGGCGTAGGCCTTCTCGTTGGTCAACCCGCCGCCGCCGAAGACGCCGACCGCGTCCGGGCCGTGTTCACGCTGGAGGCGGATGATCCCCGCAGTGATGCGGTCGAGCGCCTGCTCCCAGCTCACCGGCTCGAGGGGGGCGTCGCGTCGTGGCCGCATCAGCGGGGTGGTGAGCCGGTCCGCGGCGGTCAGCAATTCGGCGGAGGTCCACCCCTTCTGGCACATCCGGCCCCGGTTGGTGGGGAACTCGCGGGCGAGCACGGTAACCGGCCCCGGAGACCTTCCGCCTGCTGGTTCCGGGCCGTCGTCCTTTCCGGCGCTCTCCGGGGTGGCGCTCTCCGGGGTGGCGCGCAGCACCATTCCGCACTGCAGGGTGCCGTATGGGCAGTGTGTCGCCACCTCGGCAAGGGGCGCGGCCGGCACCGGCATGGTCGTGGTCACGCACCGAGCGTGCGGCGAGGGGGTGTCTCGGTCGGGTCGGAGCCGTTTCGCGGCGGCAAAGTGGTTCTCATCCTGGCCGTCTCCCCGATGTGCGGCCCCCCGATGTGCGGCCGCGGCCCCGACGATGCCACCCCGCGGCACTCGGTCGTCTCCCGGAGTTGGGCCGCCTTCTGAGAGGTGATCGCCGGCCACGGCACACGACCCGTCGAGGAGAACTGTCGCGGGAATGGCGTAACAATAGGCAGCGTGTCTGTCGCCGCCGTGTCGCCTCTCGATGTCGAGGAAGTCGACGAGACCCTCGATGAGGATCGGCCGTGGGTCACCATTGTCTGGAACGACCCGATCAATCTGATGTCATACGTGACGTATGTCTTCCAGAAGCTCTTCGGCTACAGCAAGCCGAAGGCCACCGAACTGATGCTCGACGTCCATCACAAGGGGCGGGCTTCGGTGGCCGTCGGCACCAGGGAGGAGATGGAGGCCAACGCCGAGCGCCTGCACGCCTACGGCCTGTGGGCCACGATCGCCCAGGACTGACCCGACCAGTAACCCGACCGGCGGGGTGTCCCGGCCCGGCCGGTCGGCCTCGGCCGCCCGGAGCAGCCCATGCGGCATGCCCTGGGTAGGCTGGCCGCGTCCGTGGTCGGACGGTTCAGACGGTCATGTGGGGCGGTCGTCCCGGGCGCACCGTCGCCGGGAGCGTGGGAGTGGGGGAACGGAGGGACGTGGCTGACGGCTTCCGCCGCACGCGTGCCGGGATCGAGCTGCGCCTTCCCCGGCTCGAGGCGGCGTTGCTGATCGAGCTTGTCGGCCAGATCGAGTCCCTGCTCGAACCGCCGCCGGTCGAGGATCCGCTGGAGGCGCTGGTGGGGCTGCGTGACACCGCGCCGCCGCCGCCGGACGACCCGGCGATCGCTCGTCTGCTTCCCGACCCCTACCCGGACGATCCGATGGCCTCCGGGGACTTCCGCCGCCGCCGGACGGACGATCTGCTCGCCCGCAAGCGCGACGCCGCTCGGCGGGTGCTGTCCGCTGTGCCAGCGCCCGGGAGGGTGCTCCTGCTCGACGAGGAGGCCGCTCAGGACTGGCTGACGACGCTGAACGACCTCCGGTTGGTGCTGGGAACCCGGCTCGGCCTCACCGACGACGACTCCACCGCGGAACTTGAACACCTCGACCCGGACGATTCCCGCCGACCGCTCGTCGCGGTCTACGCGTTCCTGACCGAACTGCTCGACGATCTGACCCGAGCTCTGGGGTAGTCGCGGGCGAGATCGGCCCGGACCGCCCCTTCGGCGTCGTACGGTAGGCTCGTGCTGCGAATGGACCGTGCCTGCTATGAGGCGATCGTCGCTCATGCCCGCCGTGATCATCCCGACGAGGCCTGTGGTATCGTCGCCGGTCCCCTGGGGTCGGACCGGCCGGAGCGGTTCATCCCGATGGAGAACGCGGAGCGCTCGCCGACCTTCTACCGCTTCGATCCAATGGAGCAGCTCAAGGTGTGGCGGGAGATGGACGACCGGGACGAGGAGCCCGTCGTCATCTACCACTCGCACACCGCAACCGAGGCGTACCCGTCCAGAACCGACGTGTCCCTCGCGGCCGAGCCGGGCACGCACTACGTGCTGGCCTCCACCCGGGAGCCGGGCGTGACCGAGTTCCGATCTTACCGGATCGTCGACGGCGTGGTCACCGAGGAGCCGGTGGAAATCGTCTGAGACGGCCTGGCGTTGCAGATGACGCGGCGACGGACGATGACGCGGCGACGGACACGGTTCGGGAAGGGACACGGTCCGGGAAGATGGTGACTGCGGAGCCTTGGCACCTACGACTCGTCCGCTTGTCCGCCTGAGGTAGAACCCGCTGACGTGACACCCCCGCCCATCCGGGCGGCGCCACCGCCAAACCCGGCCGGTGGCACCCGCGAAAGGAGCACCATGGCAGTCCAGGTCCGTGTGCCGACGATCCTGCGTACCTACACGGGAGGTTCGAAGCTGGTCGAGGGCACGGGCGACACGGTCGCCGCGCTCTTCCTCGATCTCGATTCCCGGTATGCCGGGCTGCGGGGCCGGCTGGTGACCGGTGACAACGGTTCCGAGCTGCACCGCTTTGTCAACATCTACGTCAACGACGAGGACGTTCGTTTCCTCGGCGGTCTCGACGCCAAGCTCAGCGACGGCGACGAGGTCACCATTCTTCCTGCCGTCGCCGGCGGCTCCGTCGACGCCGGGGAGTTTCCGGGCAGTGCCGAAGTTCCGGGCAGCGAGGGGCCGGCCGTGGTGTCGCCTGGCATGTCGCCCGGGCAGCACTGACGCGAGCGACGGGTCCCGACTCATGCGTTTCTCCTCCCTGGCCGACTCCGTCGGCCGGACCCCGCTGGTCGGGCTTCCGCGACTGTCGCCGTCGCCGGATGCCCGGCTGTGGGCGAAGCTGGAACAGGACAACCCGACCGGTTCGATCAAGGATCGGGCGGCGCTGTGGATGATCGCCGACGGCGAGAAGCGCGGTCTGCTCACTCCGGGCGCGACCGTGCTCGAACCGACGTCCGGTAATACCGGGATCTCGCTGGCCATGGCCTGTCGTCAGCGGGGCTACCGGCTGATCTGCGTGATGCCGGAGAACACCTCGATCGAGCGCCGTCAGCTCCTGCAGATGTGGGGCGCCGAGATCAGGTTCTCGCCCGCAGCCGGCGGATCGAACGAGGCGGTCGCCGTCGCGAAGCGGCTGGCCGCCGAGAACCCCGACTGGGTGATGCTTTACCAGTACGGCAATCCGGCGAACGCCCAGGCGCACTATGAGACGACCGGGCCGGAGATTCTCGAGGACCTGCCCGAGATCACGCACTTCGTGGCGGGCCTCGGCACGACCGGAACCCTCATGGGAACCGGCCGTTACCTCAAGGAACGGGTGCCGGACATCTCGATCGTCGCGGCCGAACCGCGCTACGGCGAGCTGGTGTACGGGCTGCGCAACATCGACGAGGGGTTCGTTCCCGAACTGTACGACCCGTCGGTGCTCACCTCGCGATACTCGGTCGGTCCGCGGGAGGCGCTGCGTCGTACCCGCGAGCTGGTGCAAGAGGAGGGCATCTTTGCCGGGATCTCCACCGGGGCCATCCTGCACGCGGCGCTCGCGCAGGCCGAGCGGGTGGTAAAGGAGGGCAAGTCGGCCGATATAGTCCTGATCGTCTGTGACGGTGGCTGGAAGTATCTGTCCACTGGCGCCTACGCCGGCACCCTCGAAGAAGCCGAGGCCGCCCTGGAAGGGCAGCTGTGGGCCTAGCCCCGCATGGCGGCTTCGCCGCAATGCGGGGGCCCCTGGCGTAGGGCGCCGTTCGGGGTTTCCGTCAGCTCGCCTTCGGCGAGCTTCCTGGGGGAGCCGTCGGGGGTGGTTGGCGGCTTCGCCGCAATGCGGGGGTTGGGGTTCAGTCGGTGGCGGGGGTGAGTGGGGCAGCGAGGACTTCGCCGAGGATCAGGGCCAGTTTACCGAAGGCTCGGCCGCGGTGGCTGATCGCATCCTTCTCCGCCGCGGACAGTTCGGCGTTCGTCCGGGTCTGACCGTCGGCCAGGAACAGTGGGTCGTAGCCGAAGCCGCCCGCGCCGCGAGGTTCGGTCAGCAGGATGCCACGTAGCTCGCCGTGGGCGACCCGTTCGACGCCGTCCGGGGTGACCAGGGCCGCCGCGCAGACGAAGGCGGCGTGGCGCCGGTCGGCTGGGACGTCGTCAAGCTGCGCGAGCAGCAGGGTGTTGTTGGCGGTGTCCCGTTCGACCCGGGTGCCGTCGCGCCGGCCCGACCATCGAGCCGAACGCACCCCCGGCATCCCGGCCAGCTCGTCGACGGCGAGCCCGGAGTCGTCGGCGATCGCCGGCATCCCGGTCTCCGCGACTGCCGCCCGCGCCTTGATCAGCGCGTTCTCGGCGAAGGTCGTCCCGGTCTCGGGTACCTCCTTGCCGGGCGGCAGGCCCACCAGTTCCACGGCCAGGCCGCTGGCCGCCAGGAGGCGGCGCAGCTCCGCGAGCTTCGCCTCGTTGCGACTGGCGAGGACCACCTTCGTCGTCCGGGTCGATCCGTGGTGTTTGGCGCTCATCGAGCACCTCCCGGGCGAGGAGGCCCCGCCGGAACCGGGCCGCGCAACGCCTCGGTCTGGATCGCGGTGAGCTGGGCGCATCCACGCACTGCAAGGTCGAGCAGGCTGTCGAGCATCGTCCGGTCGAACGGGGTGCCCTCGGCGGTGCCCTGGACCTCGACGAAACCGTCC
>NZ_CDWTNB010000204.1:0-6719 GCF_977947065.1 Frankia sp. CgJB1 | reverse complement strand
AGAACGAGGCGGTGGCGATGGCCGCCGACCTGGCACGCAGCGGCGTGATGCCGAACCTCGACCAGAAGCAGCAGGTCAAGGCGTTCAGCACCGGCCAGGCCGGGATGCTGCTCGAAAGCAGCTCCCTGCAGGGGATGTTCATGGCCGGCGCCAAGGCGAACAACTGGGAGCTCGACGCCGCCCAGGAACCCGCGTTCGGCTCGAAGCCGGTCATCCCCACCAACTCGGGAGCGGCACTGGCGATCTTCAGTAAGGACCCGGCCAAGCAGCGCGCCGCCTGGGAACTGACCAAGTTCCTCACCAGCAACCGCGCCTACACCGAGATCTCCTCAAAGATCGGCTACCTGCCACTACGGACCGGCCTGATCGACGACCCGAAGTACCTGCAGGCCTGGGCGAAGGCGAACCCGCTCATCAAGCCGAACCTCGACCAGCTCACCCGGATCGAGCCGTGGGAGTCCTTCCCGGGTGACAACTACCTCCAGATCTCCGACACGATGATGACCGCGGTCGAAAGCGCCGTCTTCACCGGCAAGGACCCCGCATCCACCCTGGCCGACGCGCAGAAGCAGGCCACCAGCTTCCTGCCCCGGAAGTGACCGCCGTGCCCGTCGTAAGCACCGTGAGCACTGGGAGCACGGCCACCGCAGCGAGCACCGGGACCGCCCCGGGCGCCGGCGACGGCGGGGCGCCGCAGGCGCGGCGCGCCCTGTCGCTGCCGGGCACGATCAACCTGCGCGACGTCGGCGGCTACCCGACTGTGCACGGACGCTCCCTGCGCTGGCGCACGCTGCTGCGCTCGGGCACGCTACGCGGGCTCGACGGCCGTGGGCAGGCCATCCTCGCGCAGATCGGGCTGCGCACGGTCATCGACCTGCGCGAGGACACCGAGGTGGCGCACGATCCGGACCAGCTCGGCCGGCTCGCCGCGACGCATCGGCGGGTGCCCGTCTACACCCTGCCGGTCGACCGGCACCAGACGGCCGGCGATCTGCGTAGCCTCTACGACCACGTCGTCGATCATCGAGGGGACCGCCTCACCGCGGCCATGCTCGCGCTCGCCGCACCGGGGACACTGCCCGCGATCGTGCACTGCAGCGCCGGCAAGGACCGCACCGGTCTGGTCATCACTCTGGCGCTGGACCTCGCCGGGGTGCCAGCCGAGGTGATCGCGCAGGACTTCGCGCTGACCTCGTACTTCCTGCGGGACGAGGCTGCGGCGGCCGTCCAGCGGATCTCCGCCCTGATGTCCACCGATGGCGAGGAGCTGCCGGCCTCGCTGATGGCAAGCCCGCCCGACCTCATCCTGCACGCGCTGGGCCGTATCCACGCCCGGCACGGGGACACTCACACCTACCTGCTCGCGCACGGGGCGACGGCGCACGCGCTGGACCGCCTCGTCGAGGCCCTGCTCGTGCCGGCGGAGGCCTCCGACGCCGGGCCGGATTCCGGTCCGGCGACCGCGGGCTGAACCCCAGCCAGTGAGCCGCAGGCCCGGAGTCCCTCCCCCTCGGGCCTGCGGCTCACCCCAGGCGCCACCCCGTCCGCCCTGAACCCCGTCCGCCCTGAAGCCATCCCCTCCCGCTCCGAAGGACGTCCATGCCGATACTCTTGGACCCGACCGCGCACACGCCCACCCACAGCCTGATCCAGATCAGTGACACCCACATCGTCCGCGAGGGTGAGCTGATGCACGGCAAGGTCGACACGTACGCCGCGCTCCGCACCGTGCTCGACCAGATCGAGGCGTCCACGCTGAAGATCGGTGCCCTGCTGCTCACCGGTGACCTCGCCGACCGCGGTGATCTGCTGGCCTACCAGCGGTTGCGTGACCTGGTCGAACCGGTGGCGGCGCGCTTGGGCACGCCCGTGCTCTACGGCGTCGGCAACCACGACTCGCGTGGCCCGTTCCGGGAGGGACTGCTCGGCGCGGAACCCACGGTGGAGGCTCACGACTACGTGCACTGGGTCGGTGACCTGCGGATCATCATGCTCGACACCACCGAACCGGGCGAGCACAGCGGCTTCCTGAGCACCGCCCAGCTGCGCTGGCTCGCCGACGAGCTGGCCACCGCGGCCCCCGACGGGACCATCCTCGCCCTGCATCACCCACCCGTGCCGTCCGCGCTCGCGATGGTGAACTCGCTCCTGCTCGCCGAGCCGCAGCACCTCGCCGACGTGCTCGCCGGCAGCGACGTGAAGATCGTGCTGGCCGGTCACGCCCACCACGCGTCCACGGGCGTGCTCAGCGGCGTTCCGGTCTGGGTGGCGGGTGCCACCGCCTACCGGCTACGCACCCTCGGCCCGGCCGACCGGATAACCGGCCTGGTCGGGGGCGAGTACACCCGGATCGACGTCTACCCCGAGGGGGCCGTCGCCACCGCGGTACCGATCGCCACCACCGAGGTGGTCTACGACATGACCCTCGACGAGGTCGTCCGGCTCGCGGCGGATTATCACTGACTCCGTCCGGCACCGATCCCCGTCCGGCACCCACCCCCGTCCGGCACCGACCCTCGTCCGGCACCGACCCTCGTCCAGTACGTCGGCCCTTCCCGCGCCTCCGGATTTCCCGCGCCTCCGGAAAGGATGTTTCCGAACCGTGTTCGTCGAAATCGCCATCCCGGGGGCAGCCGGCACCACGATCCCCGCCGGTGCCGCAGTTTCCGCCGGTGCCGCACTCCCCGCCAACACCGCCTCCCCCGCCAACACCGCGTCACGCGTGCCGGTGCGGGCCGCCCGGCCATCGCTGGCCCGGCGGATGCTCGCTGCCACCCCGCCCTACCTGTACCTGCTGCCCGGAGTGGCCAGCCTGGTGCTATGGATTCGGAATGAAATAACTTGTTCACTTCGGGGTCCTCGCGAGCCCGTGACCTGCGAAGACGCATATTGGCTTGCATTAATTACTTCATTACGAATTCTATGGACCTACAAACCGATCATCGAGGCCGTCCAGCTGTCCTTTTACCACTGGAACCTGCTGCCGAATTCGCCACGGACCTACGTCGCTCTGGACAATTACCGGCTGGTCCTCACCCTTCCGCAGCTCCGGGGCGCCGCGAAGAACACGCTGTGGTACATCCTCGGCCTGATTCCGTTCGCCATCGTTCTGCCCACCGCCATCGCGCTGGTCATCCGGGACCTGGGCGGTCGATCGCGCACCGTCTACCGGGCGCTGGTCTTTCTGCCGATACTGGTCGCGCCGGTCCCCGCCGCCGCGGTCTGGCGCTGGTTGCTGGACTCCAGAGGGGTGGTGAACCACACCCTCGGGTTCGGTGCCTACAGCTGGCTGCGGGAGGAGCGGACGGCGCTGATCGCCATCCTGGCGATCTGCGCATGGCAGATCCTCGGCTTCGCCACCCTCGTCATCTCCGCCGGACTCACCGGCATCAGCAGTGATTACGCCGAGGCCGCCGAGATGGACGGAGCGTCGCGCTGGCAGGTCACCCGGTGGGTGACCCTGCCGATGCTGCGCTCGACTCTGCTGTTCATGCTGCTGATGACCGTGCTGCTGTCGGGGCAGTGGACGTTCCCGCTGCTCGACGTGCTCACCCAGGGCGGCCCCGCCGACTCCTCAACCAACATCTATTACCTGCTCTGGCAGTTCGGTTTCCGCAGCCTGGACTCCGGCCTGGCCTCCGCGGCGGGCATCGCGTTCTTCCTCGTCTTCGCGGCGGTGGCGGCGGTGCTGGTCAAACTGGCCGACCGGTACAGCTTCGCTGACAACTGACTCGGACCCTCGGCGACCGGATTTCTCGACACGCCCCGGTCCCTCGATCCAAGGATGCGAACACGATGAGCAGCATGCGGATACCGCGGATACCCCACTGGCGGACCGCGGCCAGCCATCTGATGCTGGCCCTGCTGAGTCTGATCAGCCTGTTCCCGGTGTACTGGATGTTCGCCACCTCCTTCCGCCGGCCAGACGGCATCTTCGACCAGTCGCTCCTGCCCTGGCCGCTGAGCCTGGCGAACTACCGCTACGTCTTCGACAGTCTCGACATCGGCGTGCTACTCGCCAACACCTTCACGATCGCCGCCGTCACCGCCGCCGGCCAGCTCATGATGTCCCTGCTCGCCGCCTACGCCTTCGCCGCCTGGGAGTTCCGCGGCAGGACCCTGTTCTACCTGGCGTTCGTGGCCACCTGGCTGATCCCGTTCCAGGTAACGATGATCTCGAACTACCTGGTGCTGTCAAACCTGGGCCTGCTGAACACACTGGCCGGCGTCATCGTGCCGAACCTGTGCTCGGCGCTGGCGGTGCTCATGCTTCCACCAGCACATGCAGGCCTTCCCCCGGGAGCTGCTCGACACGGCCCGCATCGACGGGCGGGGATCGTGGTCCACATTGTGGACGGTCGTCGTGCCGAACCTGCGCCCAGCGCTGGCGTCGCTGTCGATCCTGCTGTTCATCACCGCCTGGAACGAGTACTTCTGGCCGGCGCTGGCGCTGCAGCGGGCGAACTCCGTCATCCAGCTGGGTATCCGCGGCTTCCTGACCCTCGAGGGCGACAACTGGGGCGCCCTGATGGCCGGGTCCGGCCTCGCCTGCCTGCCCGTCTTCGCCCTCTACCTGGTCCTGCAGCGCCAGGTCGTCGACGCGTTCGTGCGCTCCGGCCTGCGCTGACCGCGCTGACCGCGCTGCTCCCGCGGGCGATCGGCCACGCCACCCTCGCGGTGTGCCGCGCCGCCTACGAGTTCTGGGTCGACCAGGCCGACAGCCGGCCGGCCGAGTGACGGCGATCCGCGGACAGAATCCTCGGAGTGACCGCAGGTGTCGTCGACCCGCCTGACATGAGAGGCCCATCATGGCTGCGCGGTCGCGACCCGGTCCCGGGCGGCGTGCTTTGCCTGGTAGAGGGCCGCGCCGGCGCGGATGAGCAGGTCGCCAAGCCCGGAATCGTCCGGGTTCAGCATCGCCACCCCCACGCTGACGGTGACCGGGAGCGGACCGTCGGCGGTAGCCACCGGGCTCGCCCCGATAGCCTGCCGAAGCCGCTCGGCGAGAACACTCGCCGTCGCAGCCGGGCAGCCCAGCACGGCCGCGAACTCCTCGCCACCGATACGGCCGACGATGTCCTGCGGACGCAACGTACCCTGCACGCGTCGAGCGACCTCGGCAAGAACCGTATCGCCCACAGCATGGCCATGACCGTCATTGACCTGCTTGAAATGATCAATATCGATCATGAAGGCGGCCAGCGGCCGCGCAGTGTGCAGATGCCTGCGAGCCAGAGCATCGGCCTCGTCGAAGAAGTGACGCCGATTCGCCAACCCCGTCAGCGGATCACTCTCCGCGAGCCGCTGCGTCTCCTCGAACAGGTAGGCATTCTCACAGGCCGTCGCCGCCTGGCCCAGCACGGCATAAGCCAGACGAGCCTGCCTGGGGTTGTAGCCACCAGCGGCCCGCGAGGCGATCAGAACAACGACGGTGGGGGCCGGCCGGCACAGGGCCGGCACAGCCAGCCAACTGCCCACCGGGTACCGCTGGCCGGGGAGCACCTCCGGCAACGTCCGGTGCGGCCCGATCATCCCACCACCATGGAACGCCAGCAGCAGCGGGGAGGCCGGGAGCGAGACGACCATCGCCCCGACCGCCCGGCTATCCACCTGGCCGTAGACCGCCACGACCCGCAACGTTCCGCACGGTTCCCGGGCGAGCGCCCACGCCGCCTCGCACGGAAGCTGCGTGGCGGCCGCCGTCATGACCCGCCCGAGGATCTCCGGGGGAGTCACCGCCCTGGTGGTCTCGACGACGACCCGGTGCATCCTCTCGGCCAGTTCCCGCCGCTGACGCTCCGCCATCAGCAGCCTGCGCAACTCCGCCGCGTCGGCCTCGCGAAGCGAGATCAGTTCCCGGTCGTGCCCCGGCGCGGCGAGGAGCAAGGCATCCTGAATCTGGTTGGCGACCATGCCCGCCGTGGCCGTCAGCAGCGGCCCGGCATCCCGGCGCGGACAGGTGAGATCGAACAGGCCGAGCGTCTGCCCCGTCGCCGGATCACGCAGGGGAACACCGGCACAGGCGAACTCGCCGAAGGGCTCCGCGTAGTGCTCCTGACCGAACACGTGCGCCGGCCTGTGCTCCTCGAGAGCGGTGCCGATGCCGTTGGTGCCGACAAACCGCTCGGCGAAACTAAATCCGGGCACCAGCGATATACGGTCCAGCCGGCGTTCGAACGCGGCGTCGCCGGTGCACCGCACGAGCACCAGACCGTTCGCGTCGGTGACGATCGCGCTGACGGCCTGCCTGGCCAGGCGGTCGGCGAGCTGGCACAGGACCGGTTCGGCCGCGCGCACGACAGGTGCGTCGAGGTCCGACGCGGCGGGGAGGGGCTCGGGGCTGTCCGCGGCCACTGCCCACCGCCGCGACCGCATCCACGACTCGCGGATCGGATCCCGCATCCCACCGGGCTCGCTGGTCTCAGCTGAGATCCCAGCGGTGAAGAACCCCTCGCGCGCCCGCTCGCGCGAGGCTCCCTCCCCACCGTTGAGGCGAACCCCCGAGGCCCGTCCGGCTCGCCGAGACGGTCTTGACCGATCCGGCATGACGCACCTTCCCGCACCTTTAACCGTGTGACCTGGGGCAAGTATATGCCGCTGGGGCATGAGCTCAGAATCATAATTAGCTTAGCCCTGCTCGCCGGAGAGGGCAAAAATTGCAGAGAAAGCAATATCCAGTATTTTTCTCCCGAAAATCGGTCTTTCATGTGATTGGGATT
>NZ_CDWTNB010000203.1:0-6747 GCF_977947065.1 Frankia sp. CgJB1 | reverse complement strand
CCTAGAGTGCCGCACATGATGGGGTCAGGAGCGGTTCTCACCCGGCGAGGAGCCCGGGCGCAGCGGCGGGAGCTCGCGGACCTGCTGGCCGAGCGTGGCCCGGCAGCGTCCACCCTCTGCGCCGGATGGACAAACCATGATCTGGTGGCGCACCTGGTCACCCGCGAGCGGGTGCCGTGGGCCGCTCCCGGGCTCATCGTCGGTCGGCTGCACGGCATCACGGAACGGGCCGAGCGAGCCACCATGCGGGCCCACACCTTTCCCGAGCTGGTCGAGACGTTCCGTGCCGGGCCGCCGTGGTGGCAGCCGACCCGCATCGGCCTGATCGACGATGCCACGAACCTGGTCGAGTTCTTCGTGCACGCCGAGGACATCCGCCGCGCCGCCCCCGGCTGGGAGCCTCGCGAGCTTGACACCAGGAGCCGTGACGCGATGTGGACCGCTCTGTTGCTGATCGGGTTCGCCGGGTTCCGGCGAGCCGGCCTGGGTGTCGTGGCGGAGCGTACGGACGCTCCTGGCCGGCGCACCCTGCACGGCGGCGAGCCGGTGGTGGAGATCGTCGGGCCGCCTGAGGAGATCGTGCTGTACGCGTTCGGGCGGGGCCAGGTCGCCCGGGTCGAGCTGCGCGGTTCCGACGCCGACATCGAGCGGTTCCGCGCGGCTCCCACCGGTCTCTAGCTCCCGGCAGCTCCGATCTGGGTGTGATCTGGGTGTGATCCGGTCGGAGCCGTGCCGCCATCGGGGCGGGGCGCTACCAGAGCGAGGCGTAGGTGGCCGCGCCAGCGGGATGCTCTGTCGGGTTCACCAGGGAGGAGTGCACGTTCCCGGGCTCCGAGTCGTTGAAGTACGTCTCGTAGGCGAGGATGTCGCGGTTCGCGGCGAACGTCTGGTACATGTTGCGGATGTACACCGGGTTGTCGCCGCCGGCCCGGCCGGCGCGGCCCGCCCCGGTGTCACTCTTTCCGACGAGTCCCCATTCCGGGACCGAGAACTGCTTGCCGTGCTGGCGGGCGAACGCGATTGTCGAGCAGAGCCCGGTTTCGGCGTGGCACTGACTGGCGAAGGCAGCGTCGTCCGTGCTCGCCGGCCATTGGTCGTAGCTGTCGATGCCGATGATGTCGACGTACTGGTCACCGGGGTAGACGGCCCAGGCCCCGCTGCTGTGCGCATTCAGCGTCCAGTCGATGCGGGCCTGCGGATCCGTCGAGCGGATCGCGCTGACGACCTGGCGGAAGCAGTTCACCCAGGTGGTGGGGTTGGTCTTGGAGACCGACCACGGGAACCAGTCGCCGTTGAACTCCCAGGCGAGCCGGATGATGCTCGCCGGGCGGCCCTTCGCCACCAGCCACCGGCCGAAGTCCGCCCAGTGGCCGTTGTAGGCGCCGCTCGCGCAGGAGTTCATGTCCCCACCGCCCGTCGGGTAGAAGGGCTGCGAGATGATCCAGGTGCCGGCGAAGGTCGAGAACTTCTCCGGGCCCGAGCCGAGCCACGGGTTCGTCATGGTCTGCCAGCTCGACCGGTCGGTGAAGGTGAGCACGACGTTGACCGGCGAGCCGCGGAAGCTCTCAGGCCCGCACCTGCGTCATCGTCCCCGCGGCAACGCCGCTCATGCCGCCGGGCACCGAATCGCCCCCGCCACCGATGGGGATGACGGGCACCTGTACCGCCGGCTTCGTGACCCGGGCCGCGGCGCCGGGGGTCGTCGGTTTGGCGGCGGTCCGCGGGGCCGTACCGGCCGGGGTGCCCGCGGGCACCGGGGCGGGTGACGGCGAGGGGGAGCCGACGGTCGCGCTGGAGTCTCCGCCGGGTAGCCCGCCGGTCGTGCCTGCTGAGACGCTGGGTTGTACCCGGGGGTCATCGCCGTGTCGGGGCTTCCCGTGCTGGATGGCGGTGGCCTCGACTGTCGCCGAGCCTTCGCCCCCGGTGTCGCGTTCGGGGACGAGGGTCCACCCGACTGCGGCAGCGACCAGAGCCATCACGCCCAGCGACGCGATCCAGGCAGGGTGATGCGGACGGCGATGCCCGCGCCGGGAACCGGATCGGACTCTCGGCGGGCTGGGATCGCCCTCCGCTCGGTGCTTCACCGCGGGTATCCCTCCGTGCGTGGCAGTGTCGTCAGGACCCCCCCCCGGGTCCCGGCTTCGGCATCGAAGCGGATGACCTCCATGTCGCACAGCAGCCTGAGACGGACCGGACCAGCCTCCGGTCGCCCCCTCGACGCCGGCTGCCATGTCTAGATAGTTCGGATGAAACACTACACCGACGTGCTAGACCGACTTGTCGGAACTCGGGGGTTTCGGGCGGTGAGGCTCTCGGGTGGCGTGGAGCCCGGCTGGTCGGCACGCCGGTTGGTCGACATGCTGGCTGTGCCACAATGTGCGCGCGGAGCCCGGGACGTGCATGGTGGTCCACCCACCTCGCGTCACGGATCCCGCGCACGGGTCGGGGATCACGCGTCGGTGGAGTGTCGGCGGTGTCTAGTCGAGCGCCCCGAGGATCATGCAGCCAGGCGCGGTGGCGGGGCCGTTCATCGGCTCGCCTGCCACGACGACAACAGGAGAGCACCCAATGTCCCAGCCACCCGAGTACCCTCCCGCCGGCGGTCACGGCCAAGGGGGTTATGACCAGGGCGGCTACGGCCAGGGTGGTTACGGCGGCCAGGGCGGTTACGGCGGCCAGGGCGGCTATGACCAGGGCGGCTACGGCGCTCCACCGCCCGGCTATGGACCCCCGCCCGGTGGGTACGGCGCGCCGCAGGGCTACGGCGCACCCCAGGGCTACGGCGGCCCGGGTGGGTTCGGCCCACCTCCGCCCTACAACCAGCCGATCCCGACCTACCTGTGGCAGTCGATCGTGGTCACCCTGCTGTGCTGTCTGCCCGCCGGTGTGGTGGCAATCGTCTATGCCACCAAGGTGCAGAGCCGCCAGCAGATCGGCGACATCAACGGCGCGCTGGATGCCTCCAAGAAGGCCAGGATGTGGTGCATCATCTCGGCCACCTCGATCATCGTGGTGTTCCTGGTCATCCTCGCCATCGGCTTGGCCGGCGGCTTCGAGACCGATTCCAGCACGTTGTATTCGACGCTCCCACCGGCCCTCACCCGGAGGAGTGTGTACCGGTGACGACTCCGTCGAGCGGCCCGCTCCCCGGGTACGGCCAGGGCCGCCGGGCGGCTATCCGCCGTACCCGCCGGGGGGATTCGGTCAGCAACCGCCGTACGGTCAGCCCATTCCGACCTATCTGTGGCAGTCGATCGTGGCCACCCTGCTGTGCTGTCTGCCCGCCGGCATCGTCGCGATCGTCTTCGCCTCCCAGGTGCAGGGACGCCAGCAGTCCGGCGATGTGGCCGGCGCCCTAGAGGCGTCCGCCAAGGCGAAGAAGTGGTGCATCATCTCGGTCATCGCCTTCGCGGCCATCCTCCTGATCTATCTGGTGGCCATTCCGATCATCGTCGGAGCGGCGGCGAACAACAGCTGACCGCCCGCTCACCGTGGTAGTGACCCGGCGCGAGGCTCATCGATCATCGAGATCGGATCGTCCCGCCATCCGACTAGCCCGCAACTCGGTAGCGGCCGTCCGCTCGGCTCGGTCGTCGGCTCGTCAGCCGATGGAGCTCCCGTCGCCGAGCCCCGCCATTACCGAGAGAGACGCGAGGAAGAGGAGGCCGAACACGAGTCCGGCCAGGCACCAGGCCAGGCTGCGACGCGATGCCCGGCGCGCCCCGGCGACGTCGTGGGCAAGGAGCCGATGTGACGCGCGCGAGGAGTTGATGATCCCCATCACGCCGAGCGGCGCGCACAGGAATGTCGTCAGGATCGCGAGAGCCAGGTAGTTGCCGACCTTCGGCGTCGCCTCGGAACCTGGCCCCCGTCGTTCCCCCGACCTCTGCCGCGTCCGCGCGTGCCGTGGTGTCTGCGTGGACCGCGGTGCCTGTGCGTGTCGCGGTGCCTGTGCATGCCGCGGTGTCCGCGTGTGCCGCCGGACCGTCTGGTGGGGTTCGGCGGGTCGGTGGGCCTGTGTTCCGGGCCAGCCCGGATGGGGGTGGGGGCCGGTGTCGTTGTGTCGACTCCGCGGGTAGCCGGTCGAGTAGTGATGGCCGCTCGAGTAGTAGTGACCGCCGGTGTCGGCCGCGGTCCAGGGAGCCCAGCGGGCACCGGTGCCCGTCCGGCAACCGGCGTTCGTGCGGGTGCCGGTGTTCGTCCGACCGGTGTGGTTCGTCGACCCCAGGCCGCCCGCGCCCGGTGCCGGGGACGAGGGCGGCCCGGTGAGGCGGGCGTCGTACTCGTCCCGCCACTTGTCGAGGATTTCGTGGGACACGGTGAGGAGCTGCATCGTGCGCATGGACTGTGCGTCCCGGCTGGCGGGATTGTCCGGATGATGGGCCCGGACACGGGCCCGGTACGCCCGGCGGATCTCCGCCCGGTCAGCGGTGCGCGCGACCCCGAGCACGGTGTAGGCGTCGGCGCCGCCGAGTTCGCGAACCAGCCGGTTGAGCGGGGTCAACGTCCGATCCGCTTGACGACGTCGCCGCGGTTCCGATCGGAAGGCACCATGCGAACCGCCATTCCCCGTCGTCGGCCGGGCGCCATCAGCGGTGATGATAGGCGATCTGTCCGCCATTCGTCTGCCTTTGGCAGATTCGTGCTGTCAGGCCGTGACGTCCCGGCGGGCCAGGCTCACCGCCCCGATCACCGCCGCACCGGCGGCATACAGACCCCCGATCAGCAGCGTCGACCCGTAGCCGGCATCGGCGGTACCTCCCTGGCCGATCGCGTCGAAGACCAGTCCAGGGAAGACCCGGCCCGCTCCGCTCCAGGACTCCTGGACAATGTGCTCGATCGGAAACGTCCACGCGATCCCGACGGCGAGGGTGAGCGCCGTCGACCGCAGGACCAGCCCGAGCACGGTCCCGGCGAGTCCGAAGAAAACGGCGGCCACCAGCGTGTTCAGGTAGCTCGACGCTGCCTCCCCGAGCGCGTCGGCGCTCCACCACGCTGACGTGTCAATGTCCCGAATCCCGGCGACGGCCAGCCCGACGACGATGCTGACCACCAGCGCGGCGACGAGCGCCACCGCCACCGCCACCGCCACCAGGACGAGCATGACCGCCATGCGTCCGGCGAGCCAACCCAGCCGCCGGGGCTCCCGTAGGAACAGGGTTCGCAGCGTCCCCTGGCTGTACTCGAGGGTGATGCTGATCGCGAAGACGAGGAAGACCAGCAGGCCGGTGAAGGTGCTCCCGCCGGTGAAACCGAGTGCCACCCCGGACGCCGCGGACACCTGCGTGAACGTGACGTCGAAGCTCGGTGGCCCACCGCTGCCGCCCGGCGGGGAGCCGCCCGGATCGGCCAGTGCGAGGAGCAGCACGGTCGACAGCACGCTCAGCAGGGCGAGGATGCCCATGGCCACCGCCGTACTCGGCCGCCACAGCTTGATCAGCTCGGCGTGGAAGGACCGCCGGGCCGCTACCAGGAGACTCATCGCAGTGTCCCCTCGTCATGACGGGCCGCCGCAGCGGCGGACAGCCCGCGGATCGGACTCGTGGATCTGGTCGTCGTCCCGCCCGTGGGGGGCCGCTGGGAGCCGGCACGCCGGCCGGTGCTGGTGTCGGTGCTGGTGTCGGTGATGTCGCCGTCCGGGTTCGGGCCTGGGTGACCAGACCCTGGTAGCGGTCCTCCAGGCTGAGCCGGCGCGGAGACATCTCGACGAGGGTGATGCCCCGGGCCGCCGCGGCCCGGTTGATCCTGGCCAGCAGGCGGGTGGGGCCGTCGGGGCCGTCGTCTGGGTTCGCGTCGAGACTGACGACGACATCCCGGGGCCGCCGCGTCGCCGGTACCGCCAGGCCGGCGAGGAGATCGGCGAGCAGCGGGACGTCATCGTCGTGCTCGGGGCGTAGGACGATGTCGTAGGTGGAGGTTGCCATCAGCCGGTCGGTCGGCCCCTGGTAGGCCAGCCGCCCGCCCTCCACGACGATCAGCCAGTCGCAGATCTGCTCGACCTCGGCGAGTAGATGCGACGAGATCAGGACGGTGCGCGCCGTGCGCCGGCTCCCGGCGATGGCCGGCCCGGCGGCGATGGATCGGATGAGCTCACGCATCTGCCGGATCCCGATCGGGTCCAGTCCGTTCGTCGGCTCGTCGAGGATGAGCAGGTCCGGATCGCTGAGCAGGGCGGCGCCGATGGCGAGGTGCTGCTTCATGCCGAGGGAGTACGTCCGTACCTTGTCCGCGCCGCGGCCGGTGAGTCCGACCTCGTCGAGGATCCCGTCCACCCGCGTCGGGTCCTGCCCGCCCAGCACGGCGAGGGAGACGAGGTTGCGGGCACCGGACAGCGCCGGGTACAGCGCGGGGCTCTCGATCAGGGCGCCCACCCGTGGCAGGTAGCGGGCCGGTGTCACCAGGGGATGACCGAGGACGGTCCCGGAGCCCCCGCTGGGGCGGACCAGGCCGAGCAGCATGCGCAGGGTCGTCGTCTTGCCGGCCCCGTTGGGCCCGACGAATCCGGCGACGACCCCCTCGGGAATCGTGAGGTCGAGACCGGTGACGACGGTCCGGCGCCTGTACCGCTTGGTCAGACCCTGGACGTCGACGGCGGCCGGCCGGTCTGTCTCAGGTGCCGGGCCGGGTGGTGCCGGGTGATGGCGAACTGCGCTCGCCAGTGGTTGTCATCATGGGAATCAGACTGGTGTGGCCGCCCCCTCACGTCGTCCGTCCAGCGGCGGCATCGTCGTACGCAATGTGGCGCAG
>NZ_CDWTNB010000202.1:0-6830 GCF_977947065.1 Frankia sp. CgJB1 | reverse complement strand
CCCGTAGATGACGGCGGAGCGCCACCGAAGCCATCGCGGCGGCGGCGAGCACACCGACCCCCAGCACGACGGCCGCGGTCTCCCAGACCGCCGACCAACCGAACAGGGGGAACATCGTCTGCTTCGCGAACCGACCGTCCACCAGGTAGATCTTGGCCAGCGCGAGCACGCCCGTGGCGAACAGCCCGCCAATCAGCCCCACCGCCGCGATCTCCAAGACGAACGGGGCCCGGATTGTTCCGTTGGACGCACCGACCATCTTCATGATGGCAGTCTCCCGCCGCCGAGCATGCGCCGAGATCCGGATCATCGTGTAGATGAGGGCGAAGGACGCCAAGGCCTGCACGGCGGCGAGGGCGAAGGCGCCCGCTGTGAAGGCGTCGAGGAACCGGTACAACGGGTCAAGCAGGCCGCGCTGGTCGCGCACAGCTTCCACCCCGTCGAGGCCTGTGTAGGTGACGACGATGTCGCGGGCCGCTCGCGGATCGGTGAGCGTAAGTCGTAGCGCCGCGGGCAGGTCGTCGGGTCCGACACCGGCGAGGACGTCGGGCGATCCACGGAAGTCCCGGCGGAAACGGTCGTACACCTGCTGTTTGCTTTCGTACCGCACGTCGACGACCAGTGGATCCGCCGCGATCTCGGCCTCGAGGGCAGACCGCTCGCCTGGGGTGATGCCATCGGAGAGATCAACGACGACCTCGATCTGGTCGAGCAGGAAGCTGTCGATGGTGTGCACCTGCGCCCGCAGGAGCAGGCCCAACCCCAGCAACGCCAGGCAGATCGCGACAGTGATGATCATAGCGCAGGTCATCGCCAGGTTGCGGCGCAGGCCCGTCCACAGCAGCGACGCCAGCAGACTCGGTCGCATAAGCGGACCCGGTCGGCCGGCACCCGGGGCCCGGGCCGGGGAATCATCGGCACCACCAGATCATCCTGGTTGTAACGCCCGCGAGCCTCGTCCCGGATCAGCGCGCCGTCGCTCAGCTCGAGCACCCGGCGGCGCATCGCGTCGACGAGCGACGCGTTGTGGGTCGCCATCACGACGGTGGTGCCGGCCTGATGAACAGTGTCGAGCAGGTTCACGATCTCGATGCTGGTGTTCGGATCGAGGTTGCCGGTCGGCTCGTCGGCCAGCAGTACCCGAGGACGGCCGACGAACGCCCGGGCGATTGCGACCCGCTGCTGTTCGCCTCCGGAGAGCTCATCAGGATACCGGTCCGCCTTCTCCGCGAGGCCGACCAGGTCGAGTGCCTCCGGCACGACGCTGCGCACGACATGCCGAGGACGGCCGACCACGTCGAGGGCGAACGCGATGTTCGCCGCCACGGTCCGATTCGGTAGCAGGCGAAAGTCTTGGAAGACGCAGCCGACCAGCCGGCGCAGCTGGGGCACCCCGCGGTCCGGCATCCGCGCGACGTCACGGCCGGCCACCAGCACCCGGCCGGACGTCGCCCGTTCCTCCCGCAGCAGCAATCGCAGCAATGCGGTCTTACCCGATCCGGACGGCCCCACGAGGAAGACGAACTCACCGGCACCGATCTCCGCGGTGACATCGATCAGCGCCGGCCGGCCGCCGTTCGGGTACCGCTTGCTCACGGAACTCAAAACGATCATTGCGCCTTCCCGCACTCCCATGACTTTCAGTAGCCGCATGGTAGGGCGTGACGAAGGTCGGAGGCCGCAGGTTAACGCCCGACCGGAATCTCCGAGAACAGCCCCGGGCGGGTCACCGCTCGCCCGGTCGACCTTTGACGGAGCGGCACGCCACCGTGCGCGGGCGTAACGTGGAGGTCGATCGTGCGTGTCGCCAACGGTCGTGCTCCATCCGAAACGTCCGGGTGTTGTCCCCACCCCGAGGAAGTGCGACGATCGCCCGATCATGGCATCCGTCCCGGGTGAGAAGGAGGCGCTATGGGCAGCGAGGATCTCGTCTGCGCGCGCTGCGCCGGACTGGTGGTCGAAGGCCGGTGTCCCACCTGCCGCGCCTCGCGCGAGTACCTGCGCCAGAGCTTCTTCCAGATGTCACCGCAGGTGATCGTCGCGCTGATCGCGATCGTGATGCTACTGACGGTCCTTGCCGCCCGTCACGTCTCCTAAGCCCGGCCGCGCCGCCGCGGCAAAGGCTGACCTAGTCGCGGGCCGCCCCGAATCTCCCCGTTGTCCTCCCGTGCGCTGCCTCGTCCTGGTCAGCGCCATTCTCGCCCTGGTGGGCCTCGGCGTATCCGCCTGCGGCGGGAATGGTGGCCGCCCCTGGCCGGCCGAGTCGTCGAAGCCGGCCACCACCGCACCGTCGGCGGGTCGCGACAGCCCGCAGCCCGAGTTGCGCATCATCACCACGGGTCTCGCGGCGCCCTGGGATGTCGCCTTCCTCCCCTCCGGGGACGCCTTGATCAGCGAACGGGACAGCGGCCGTATCCTGCGTCGCCCGGCCGGCGGTGGCGAGCCTACCGAGGTCGCCCGTTTTCCGGACATGGTGCACAGCGGGGAATCGGGGCTGCTGGGCCTCGCCGTCTCCCCCACCTACGCGGCCGATCACTTCGTGTACGCCTATTACACGACCCGGGCCGACAACCGGATCGTGCGGTTCCGGCTGACCGGGAACTGGGCGGGTTCCCCCGCACCGATCCTCACCGGGCTCGCGAACGCCCAGATCCACAACGGCGGACGGATCAGGTTCGGCCCGGACGGCCTGCTGTACGCGGGGGTAGGGGACGCCGGCGTGACCACACGGGCGCAGGACCGCGCCAGTCTGAACGGCAAGATCCTACGGATGCGTCCCGACGGAAGCGTGCCGCCGAGCAATCCGTTCCCGGGCTCGCTGATCTACAGCATGGGCCACCGCAACGTGCAGGGCCTGGCGTGGGATACGGCCGGACGGCTGTGGGCATCCGAGTTCGGCCAGAACAACTTCGACGAGGTGAACCTGATCATCCCGGGCGGCAACTACGGGTGGCCGATGGTGGAGGGCGTCGGCGACACCGACAAGGGCCGCCTGCGCAATCCCCTCGTCACCTGGACCACCGCCGAAGCATCCCCGAGCGGCGTCGCGATCCGTGGAGACACCCTGTACGTGGCGGCGCTGCGCGGACAGCGGCTGTGGGAGGTGGGCCTGGCCGGTGACCATGTGCGTGGCGCCCCCTGCGCGGCGTTCACCGGTGAGCTGGGCCGGCTGCGCGCGGCGGTGCTCGCACCGGACGGATCGGTATGGATCATCACCAGCAACACCGACGGCCGAGGGGACCCGAGAAAGGGGGACGACCGGATCCTGGCGCTGCGCTGAAGGTCCGGGTGGACACGGGCGACCCGACGGCGGGAGCGTCAAGCCGACACCGTGGGCTCCACCGGAAGCGGTTCCGCCGGGACCGCCCCGACGGTACCCATCACGCCGATAATTCGATCACGTAGCGAAACCACATCTCCGATTACGATAACCGCGGGAGAACTGATCGCGGCTTCGGCCGCGAGCCGGGCGATATCCGCCAGGGGCCCGGTGATGATCGTCTCGTCGGCTGTCCCGCCAGCGTGGATCACCGCGGTCGGAGTCTCCGGCCGGCGGCCCCGCTTCACCAGCTCGTGACTGATCTCGGGCAGTGCCCCGACGCCCATCAGCACGACGACTGTGCCCGGACCGGTAGCGAGCGCGTCCCAGTCGGCGGTGGAACCGGGATGCGACGGATCGATATGGCCGCTGACGACAGCCACGTCCTGGGTGATGCCCCGGTGGGTCACCGGGATCCCGGCGAGCGCGGGGACCGCGACGGCGCTCGTCACCCCGGGGACGATCTCGCAGGGCAGGCCGGCCGCAGCGCAGGCCAGGGCCTCCTCGCCGCCACGACCGAAGACGAACGGATCACCGCCCTTGAGCCGGACGACGCCGAGCCCGCGCAGTCCCCGATCGACGATCACCGCGTTGATCTCGTCCTGGGTCAGGTTGTGACCGTGCGGCGCCTTGCCCGCATCGATGATCTCGGTACCGGGTCGCACCTCATCCAGCAGCTCACGGGGAGCCAGCCGGTCGACCACCACGACATCCGCAGCCTGGAGCAGCCGCAGACCGCGTACGGTGATCAGATCCGCCCGCCCGGGACCGCCACCGACAAGGGCCACCCATCCGCCCGGGGCTGTCTGCACACCGGTCATCTTCGTCCCCTCCCGCGTCGGCTTTCTCCCAGTGTGGGGCCTGACCAGCCCGTTCGGGGCCGATCGCCGCAGCCGACCATTCCGGCTGACCGGCCGGCTGACCGGCCGGCTGACCGCCTCAGCTGACCGGACGGGCCGCCGCGACGGGGCCGACCAGCACCCGACCGTCCTGCACCTGCACCGGGTAGACGGGGAGGCGCACCCCCTCGGCATCGAGGCACTCCCCCGTCACCAGATCGAACGCCTGCTTGTGTAACGGCGAGAAGACCACGGCCCGGTCTCCGCGGGAGCCGACGAGACCCCGGGAGAGCACGTTGGCCAGGCCGATTGGGTCGGCGTTGCCGACGGCGAGCACGGGACCGTCGCTCAGCCGGAAGATGGCCACCTGGGCGCCGTTGACGAGCGCGGCCACGCCGCGATCGGGAGTCAGATCGTCCAGGGCACAGATGTCGGTCCAGATCATGGCGGCCTCCAGATCGTCCGGGATGCGCTTACTTGCCTATTCAGAGGCTTTTGTGTCCGTTTCGTCCCTCTGGATAGGCAAGGAGCCTGGATAGGTAAGGAAACGGCCAGCCACCACGGGGAGCGTGGCACCGGCGATGAGGGCTGCCCGCTCGGCCGGGCGGGCCGGCCGGGGCTGGCCGCGTTCGAGGAGGTGGATGACGTCGGGGTCGGCCGCCTCGGGGGCGTTGACGAACGAGGCGAACCGGCGCAGTGCGACCGGATCGGCCAGCGTCGTCTTCCACTCGTCCTGATAGGTCGCGACGTGGTGGGCCATGGCCGTGTCGAGTTCGGCGCAGATGCCCAGCGAGTCGTCGACGATGACCTCGCGGACATGTCCGAGGCCGCCGTCGAGGCTCTCCACCCACAGCGCGGTGCGCTGGAGGCGATCGGCGGTGCGCACATAGAACATCAGAAACCGGTCGATGTAGCGGACGAGCGTCTCGGTGTCGAGGTCGGAGGCGAACAGCTCCGCGTGCCGGGGCCGGTGACCGCCGTTGCCGCCCAGGTACAGGTTCCAGCCCTGCTCGGTGGCGATCACCCCGACGTCCTTGGACCGCGCCTCCGCGCATTCCCGGGCACAGCCGGAGACCGCCATTTTGATCTTTTGGGGAGATCGCAGACCGCGGTAGCGTAGCTCCAGGTCGACGGCCAGCGTGGTGGAGTCCTGTACGCCGTAGCGGCACCAGGTCTCCCCGACGCAGGACTTCACCGTCCGCAACGCCTTGCCGTAAGCGTGTCCGGACTCGAGTCCGGCGTCGGTCAGCCGCTTCCAGATCTTCGGCAGCTGCTCGGCCCTGGCGCCGAAGAGGTCGATGCGCTGCCCACCGGTAATCTTCGTATAGAGGTTGAAGTCCCGGGCCACCTCGCCAATCAGGATGAGCGTCTCGGGCGTGACCTCGCCGCCGGGCAGCCGGGGGACGACCGAGTACGTGCCGTCCTTCTGCATGTTCGCGAGCATGTGGTCGTTGGTGTCCTGCAGGGCGGCCTGCTCGCCGGCCAGGACATACCCGTTGTAAAGGGAGGCGAGAATCGAGGCCACCACCGGCCGGCAAACCTCGCAGCCCCGGCCCCGACCGTGCTCGGCGATCAGCTGCGAGAACGTCGTGATCCCCCGCACCCGGACGATCTCGAACAGTTCAGCCCGGCTGACGTCGAAGTGCTCGCACAGCGCCTTCGATACCTCGATGCCCGCGGCGGCGAGCTGCTGGCCGAGGATTGTCCTGAGCATCGGCACGCAGCTGCCACAGCTCGTGCCCGCGTTGGTACACCCCTTGATCCCGGCGACGTCGGTAAGGCCGTTCTCGCTGATCGCGGCGCAGATCTGGCCGTGGGTGACGTTGTTGCACGAGCAGATCTGCGCCCCGGCGGGGAGCGCCACCCCGGCCCCGGAGCCGCCGGCCCCTGCCCCGTCGCCGTCGCCGTCGCCGTCGCCGTCCGGCAGGATGAGCCGCGCGGGATCGTCCGGCACGACCCCGGCGGAGCCGACCATGGCCCGCAACATGCCGTACTCCCCGGCGTCGCCGACGAGGATGCCACCGAGGACGCTACGCGCGTCGTCGGAGAGCACCAGCTTCTTGTAGACCTTGGCCACCGGGTCGGCGAACGTGATAGGCAGCGCACCGGGAGTCGTCCCGAAGGCGTCCCCGAAGCTCGCGACGTCGACGCCGAGCAACTTGAGCTTGGTCGACATGTCGGCACCGGTGAAGGTCGCGCCGCCGCCGAGCAGACGGTCCGCGACGACCTCGGCCATCGCGTATCCGGGTGCGACCAGCCCGTACACCCGTCCGGCCGCCAGGGCGCACTCGCCGACGGCGTAGATGTGCTCGTCGCTGGTGCGGCAGCCCTCGTCGACGACGATGCCGCCGCGATCCCCGACGTCGAGTCCGCACTCGCGGGCCAGGGCGTCCCGCGGGCGGATCCCCGCCGAGAACACGACGACGTCGGCGTCGAGGCCGGCCAGCCCCTCGGGGTGACGGGCGAAGACCATCCGGGTGACCCGCCCGTCGGGATCGGCCTCGATCCGCTCGGTGGCCGTGTCGGTGTGGACGCCGATCCCGAGCCCGGTGATGTGGGCTCGCAGCGTCTGCCCGCCGGCCTCGTCGACCTGGGCCGGCATCAGCCGGGGCGCGAACTCGACGACGTGAGTAGCCAACCCCAGGCTACGCAGCGCGTTCGCCGCCTCTGGG
>NZ_CDWTNB010000201.1:0-6838 GCF_977947065.1 Frankia sp. CgJB1 | reverse complement strand
GACTGGTCAGGGGCCTGCCCATAAAGGACAGACCCCCGCCAAACGAGTGGAGGTGGCGGGAATCGAACCCGCGTCCTCCGGCCCCGACACAGGGCTTCTCCGGGCGCATCCTGCTACTTGTTTCTCAGCCCCGTCGGACACGCAGGCAAGCCGACATAGGCTCAGTCGCTGTTTGATGTCCCGACCGACCCCGCGACCGGGTCAGCCGGTAATCCTCCTAGCGACGTCAGATTCTGGGCCGGAGGCTCTCCCAGACTGACGACTACCTAGTCCCTCTTAAGCGGCGAGCGCGTAAATGGGGGTAGTGGGCTGCGTCTTGTTGGCAGCTGTTGTTCTGAACGGATCGTTAACGAGATAACCGCTCATCCTCGGCCCGCTTCCCCTGCCTCGACGTCCGGAGTCGAAGCCGGTCACCCCCAAGTTCGGATCAGTTACGGCATTTTAGCATACCGCACGACGTGGGCGCCAGCACCAGCCGACAGACGCTCCTGTCAACCCGGCCCATCGCGCGCGTCACTGCATCCAACGCTCGGACGCCAGCTCCATGTTCCCACGTCGGGCACCCCGCGTACCAACGGGTTTCCGATGCGGCGGGCCGTGGCGGGCGCGCGTCACGGCGGCCGGGCCCCGTGGGCATGCCGTCGCGGGCAACGCCGTTGTACGGAGTTGTTGTATGGATAACGGCTACCAGACGACCAGCGCCTCGGGAGATCACCGTGGAGATCAAGGAACTGGGACATCTCGTCCTCTACGTCCGGGACATCGGGCGTTCCAGCGCCTTCTACCGGGACGTACTCGGCTGGCGGCAGATCTTTCCCGACCCGACGGGCGCGGACGGCAACCCACTGCGGGCCCCCGCCGCCGCGTTCTCCTCCGGACGCACCCACCACGAGCTGCTCCTCATCGAGGTCGGCGAGGACGCGGCGGCCATACCCCAGGGCCGGCGGGTGGGATTGTACCACTTCGGACTGAAGGTTGGCGACAGCGATGACGAACTGCGCGCGGTGCTCGCCCGTCTGCACGACGCGGATGTGACCATCGTCGGCGCGTCGGATCACACGGTCACCCACAGCTTGTACATCCTCGACCCAGATGGCAACGAGATCGAGCTCTACATCGACGTTCCCGGGGTCGACTGGCGGAGCACTCCCGCGCTCGCCGCGGCTCCGGTCCGTCCGTTGCGGCTCTGATCTGATCAGAAGATCTGATCTGATCAGATCAGAGGCGCCGAGATCAGAGGCGCCGGGAGTTCCCGCCTCCCGCCGCACCGGCCGTCACTCGGTGAAACTGTGCCCATGCGGCCGTCCCCCGACCAGCGTCGACGGCTGCCGGCGCTGCTGGTGGCGTTGGCGATCCTCACCGGTCTCGTCGACGCGGTCAGTTTTCTCGGACTCGGCCGGGTATTCGTGGCCAACATGACCGGAAACGTCGTCCTGCTGGCCTTTGCGCTGGCCGGGGCCCCGGGCCTGTCCGCCGACCTGTCGGCGCTGGCCCTGGCCGGGTTCCTGGCCGGAGCCGTCATCACCGGACGGATCGGCACGGTGACCATAATCGGCGGTCGTCGCTTCTCGTGGCTGATCATCGCGATGGCCGCGCAGACCGGGCTGATGGCCGGCGCGCTGATCGCCGCGATGGTCACCCAGGGACTCGGCACAGAACCCGAGATCCCTGAGATCCCCGAGGCCCGGCCCTATACCGTCATCCTCCCGCTGGCCCTCGCGATGGGCCTGCAGCACGCGACGGCTCGGCGGATGGCCGTTCCGGACATCCCGACGAACGTGCTGACCAGCACCTTGACCGGGATCATCATCGACTCCCGGCTCGGTGGGGGAATGGGCCGCGGTGGGGCGCGGCGGTTCGCCGGCCCCGTCGCCATGTTCGCCGGAGCCCTGATCGGGGGCCTGTGCCTGCTCCATCTCGGCCGGATCGTCCCGCTCGTCGTGGCGACCGGTACCGTCACCGGCTGCCTGATCGCCACAGTGACCGGCACCGTTGCGGCGCCATGATCAGGAAGCCGGGGAGGCTTCGCCACCCGCGCCACCCGGCCTGGTCGCACGGCGCCGCTGCCGGATGACGACCGTCGTGTCGAGACCACCCTCGCCGTCCGCCTGGGCAGCGGCGAGATCCCGCTCGGCCAGCTCGATCATCGGCAGCGGGATACCACGCCGGCCCGCCTCGGCAAGGCAGATCCGCAGATCCTTGCGCATCCAGTCGACCGCAAACCCGAAATCGAACTCGTCGCGCACCATGGTCTGACCACGATTCGCCAGGTACCACGAGTTGGCGGCGCCGCCGGCCACGGCGGAAAGCACCAGATCGGTGTCCAGACCGGCGGCAATAGCGAAGTTGATGGCCTCGGCCGCCCCTTCGACGGCTCCCGCCACCAGAATCTGATTGACCATCTTGGTGAGTTGTCCGCTACCGACCGGCCCGGCCCTCGTGATAGTCGCGCCGTAGGCGGCGAGCACCGGCCTGGCCCGCTCGATCGTCTCAGGATCCCCACCGCACATGATGCTCAGCCGGCCGGCCACGGCACCTGCCTCCCCGCCGGAGACCGGGGCGTCGACGAAACCGACGCCGACCTCGGCGGTGCGCGCCGCGATCTCCTCCGCGAGTTCCGCGGAGGTCGTCGTGTGATCGACGATGATCGCACCGGGCCGAAGCGCTCCCAGCATCCCGTCGGTACCGAGGACGACCTCGCGGACGTCGTCATCGGCACCGACGCAGAGGCAGACGACGTCGACCTCAGTCGCCGCGGCTGCGGGCGACGGCGCGATCCGGCCGGAATGTTCCTCGACCCAGCGTGCCGCGGTCGCGGCCGTGCGGTTGAACACGGTGGTGGAGAACCCGGCCCGAACCAGGTGACCGGCCATGGGAAATCCCATCGTGCCCAGTCCGACGAAGGCAACACGCATGAACGTCACTCCTGTTTCGCCCCCGATGGCGTCCACCGGGATTGGTCGGTCATGAGGATCGGTCGGTCGCCACCGCCCCGGCATCCGATGCCCCGACATCCGATGCCGGGGTGCAGACGAAGGCCCAGGGAGCTCCACGCAGCCTCGTCATCACCACGGTGACAGCCGGTCCACCGGGAATCAGATCACGACGGCGGGGTAGCAACCGGCGGCGGATCTCCTCGACGTCGCCGGCGAGGCCGCGTCGCCGGACGTCCAGCGAACCGATCTCACGAGACCGCAACAGGTCCGCGATCCGGCGCACGTCGAAGGGCAGCTCGGCCTCGATGCGCAGCAGGCGGGAGAAGGGGGTCGTCACTGCCTCGTCGGAGGTCAGGAAGGCGATCATTGGATCAATCTGCCAGGCTCCAAGGCGCCGCCCGAGCTCGCCGACCAGGCCCGCCCGAGTGACCGCCGGGCTCGGATCGTGGAGGAACCGACCCGGAGCCGCTACCCGATCGGCGACCTCGCCGACCCGACCCGCCGGTCCCGCCGGTCCCACCGGTCCCGTATCCGCCGGGAGGACTGGATCCGGGGTCCCGGTGAGGCTCGCCGGCGCTTCCCCGGCCCGCAGGGAGGCCGTGCTGCCCGGCCCGGGCAGCACAGTGGCGCGACGCGAGGCGGTCGCGAGGGCCGGTGAGAACAGCACGGCCTCCTTGAGATCCCGTCCGTCGGCCACGAACTCGATCTCCCAGCCGGGGGGAACCAGTTCCGTCGCCAGCCCTGGCGCGGCCTTCACCGCGATAGCCGCAACCTTGTCGGCAAGCCCGAAGCACCAGGCCAGCGGCGGCTCGCTCGCCCGCGACGCCAACCGACGGTCGCCGGCACGCCGGGCCGGATCGACGAACACGGCGTCGCATCCGGAGAGGTCCACCTCCCGCACGTCGGACAGGCGCGTCTCGAGGCATCCCGTCGGCACGGCCGATCCCGTGAGCGGAACGGTCGTGGACGGAAGGGCCGAAGGCGGCGCGATCGTGCCCTCGGCCGCGTGGACGGCGACGTTGAGCGCGGCCATCCGCAGATGAACCGGATCCCGGTCGACGATCATGATCTCCCGGCCCCGGGCGAGGGCCAGCGCGTCCCTGCCGATCCCCGTGCACAGGTCGGCGAGCCGGCCTAGGCCGGTGAACCGCGCGGCCCGATGCTCGGCCGCCGCCTGCGAGGACGCCTGTTCCAACCCGGCTCGGGTGAAGAACATCCGATCGGCCCGGGCAAACTTGACCATCGCGCGCCGCCTCAGCTCCGCCTGAGTGAACGCGGAGGCGAGGAGCGCGGGGGACACGCCCTCGGCGCGCAGGCGGGCACCGACAGCCAGTTCCCGGGCCGCGCCTCCACCAGCACGCTCATCCTCGGCAAATGCCGCGACCGCCGCCGCCAGCACCGCCTCACCCTATGCGCTCAGCAGGGCCTCGAGCTGCGCCAGCCGGTCGCCGTCGGAGGCGGTCACGGCGACTCGGATGGTGCCGGAACCGGCGAATCCGCGGCACGACGACGAAATAACGACGACGGGAACCATGACAGGAACGTCGACAGGAACATCGGCGGCCCCACGGACGGTGTCATGGACGGCTGGCTATCAAAGGTAGCGCCCCTTGGCTCGGCGGCCCATCGCCCGGCCGATCTCCCGGGCCGCGTCCCGCTCCGCGATCGCGTGCCGTTTGTCGTACGACTTGCGGCCACGCGCCAGCGCAATCTCGATCTTCGCCCGCCCGTCCTTCCAGTAGAGCGAGAGCGGGACCAGCGTGAGCCCACCCTCCTGGGTCTTACCGACCAGTTTTTCGATCTCCGCCCGATGCAGCAGCATCTTGCGCTTGCGGCGGGGGGCGTGGTTCGTCCAGGTCCCCTCGGTGTACTCGGGGATGTGCACGTTGTGCAGCCAGATCTCACCATCGCTGATCTGGGCGAACCCGTCGACGAGCGAGGCCCGCCCGGCCCGCAGCGCCTTCACCTCGGTGCCACGGAGCACCAGCCCAGCCTCGTAGGTGTCGAGGATGTCGTAGTCATGCCGGGCGCGCTTGTTCTGCGCGATCAGTCTGCGCCCCGTCTCCCTCGGCACTGTCCTGTCCCTCTTCCCACACCGTTCGCGAAATCTTCTCCGAACCTACGTCCTGCCTCCCGCGTCGGTGACACGCCCGGCTCCACCGCGAGGACACTCATGGTATCGATCATGTGAGCGCCATCGTCGGTCGCCGGCGTGGCCCGGGTGACATCGCCGAGCGCTCCGTAGGGCGACGAGCGCCGTCAGCGCGCCCCGCGGAGGAGCCGCCACGGCGGCGACTTGGGCGTTCAACACCTTCCACCTCCTTGCTCGGCTGTCGAGCTTGCCCGGCCGTCGAGACGCTGGACTTGATGAGACGCTGGACTTGATGAACGGCGCCAGCGAGCACTATACTCGAACACATGTTCGATGATTGGAGTGTTCGGGCGAATCGGCGGCGGTTCCTGCCAGCAGATCCAACCGTTCCCTCCAAGTGCCCATGACAGGCGGCATGATGCATCCAATGACCAGACCCAGTTCATCGCTTCGGCCCGGCTCACAGTCCAGTCCGGGTAAGCCCAGTTCGGACGAGTCCAGCCCGCGCGAGGAAGCAGAGGCCCTGGGCCCCCGCGACACCGGGGTCGACGACAGTGGTTCTCTTTCCCGTCGCCTGGACTCATCGATGGTTTATGGTCGTCGTGTAGCTGAATTCGACGCGGACGGATGTCTCCGAGCGGATGTGGCTATCGGTCGGGAGATCGCACGCTGGGAGGCGGCACGGCTGCTCGTGAGAGCGAGGTTCGCGCAGCTACGGCCGCCCACGGAAGAGGATGAGAGCGGGGCTGCCAGGGGATTTCACGAGTTCGCGGGAGACGAACTGGCTGCCGAGCTGAGAATATCATCAGCGTCGGGAAACAAGCAGTTGGGTTTCGCGGTCGGCGTCGTCCGCCGCATGCCGGCCGCGCTGACTGCTCTTGAACATGGTGAGCTGGATTCCCAGCGGCTGGCCGTGCTGGAACGACTGACGGCCAACCTGTCGGACAGCCAAGCCGCGGACGTGGCGGAGACGGTTCTGCGCCGGGGTGGGCGGCCAAGCCACGCAGCGTTCGCGGCCGCCGTGCGACGGCGTGTGGTGGTGGTAGACCCTCAGGGCGCGGAGCAGCGTCGCCGCAGGGCGGCGAAGGCGCGTCGGGTGACGGTGCGGGCCGAGCCGGATGGTATGGGCCGCATCTCGGCATCGCTTCCGGCGGACCGCATGCTCGCGGCGTTTCGACGGGTGGACCTTCTGGCGAGGAGAGCAGGCGGTGCGCAGGACGGTCGCGGGCTCGACCAGCGTCGGGCCGACGTTTTCTACGACCTGCTGATGGGGCAGGATTGTGACCGTGTCAGTATCGAGATGCAGGTGGTCGTGTCGGCTTCCTGTCTGCTGGGTATGTCGGAACAGCCGGCGGAACTTCCCGGTTATGGCCCGATACCGGCCGGCCTCGTTCGCGAGATGGCCGAGAACCCCCGGTGCACATGGCGGCGCATACTGATGGATCCGCCGGAAGGACGAGTCCTGGAGGTCAGCCGGCGTCGATTTCCCTCAGCCGCCCTGGCTCGTCATGTTCGAACTCGAAACCCTACATGTGTCTTTCCGGGATGCGAGAAGCCTTCCATTCACTGCGATCTTGATCATACTAGGTCGCATCGTCGAGGTGGCCAGACGAGCGAGCGGAATCTCGGGCCAAAATGCCGGAGGCATCACCGGCTGAAACACGCGGATGAAAAGCGGCCCAGGCGTGGCGCCGAGGAAGGTGCTACGAGAAGACCGGGGCGGCCGGATACATCATCTCCCGATCAATCCACGCAGAAGGGATGGTCCGTGTGCCAGCCCAGGCCTGGACATTTCATCTGGACGAGCCTC
>NZ_CDWTNB010000200.1:0-6908 GCF_977947065.1 Frankia sp. CgJB1 | reverse complement strand
TACCCAGATACAACCCGTCCTGACCGGTAATCCCGGTAATCAGCGCGCGAGGCACGTCGAATCCTCCTGCTAGACCGCCCGGTACTGGGCGGAAGGTTAGCGTCGGGTAAAGCGGGTGGGTCAGCCGGGTCCCGCTCCCGTGGTCGGCGTGGTCGGCGCGGGTGCGGCGGCCGCTGGTCCCCGGGCGATCCGGAGAAGCTGGGGAATGATCGCGGCACCGATCCGTCGGGCACCGCCATTGGAGATGTGCACACCGTCGTCGTCGCGTAGCCGGACACCGTCCAGTTCGTCGACGTACTTGTCACCCGGAGTGAGAATCGACGCGATGTCGATCACGGTGGCGCCGGGATGGCGGGCCGCCGCGGCCCGCAGCAGCGTGTTGAACCGCACCACCCGTTCGGCCTTCGTCTCCGGGTAGATGCCGCCGTTCGGCGCCTCGGTCGGCTTGAACACCGGGGTCGTCAGGAGCACCACCTTGGCACCCTTGGCGCCGAGTGTGTCGATGGCGAGGTCGAGTTCCCGGCCGAGGTAGGCGTCGAACCCCGGATCGCCGATGTGCGTCCACCGGCCGTCCCGCACCTGGTCGGTGATCTCCCAGCGACCGACTAGCAGGATCGCGAGCGCGGGGTTGACCTCGTTCACCCGTTGGGCGAACCACTGCGGCCACTGGTCGCATCCGTCGGTGGTGGGACCGGCGCTGCCGAGGATGCGCCGCTGCACCCCCCGGGCGACGCCGCACCCCAGCTTGGAGAAGTCGTGGATCTCCATACCCTGCTGGGCGGCCCTCGAGGAGAAGTCGCTGAACCCCAGGGTGAGAGCCACCGAGTCGCCGCCTAGCAGGACCTTGATCGGGGCGTTCCCGCCGGCCTTGACGGCGACGGCCGGTTGTGGGGAGGTCGCCGCCTGCCGCGCCAACGCCTCCAGGTCCGCGGGAGTGCGCACCGACGCCGACGTCCCGGCGGTCGTCAGCAGGATCACCGCGAGCACTCCGCCCAGGGCGGCGGGCACCGTCACCCGCGGGACGGGGAAGCGTACTTTGCCCCGCCGGATCGGGTTCTCCACGAGATGGAATGAGGCCAGGGTGATTGCCAGCGTGGCGGCGAGGCGGAGCCCCAGCAGGACCAGGCCGCTCGTCCCGGTGCGGGTGGCCGTCAGCGTGAGGAAGATCGGCCAGTGCCACAGGTACAGGCCGTACGAGATGCGGCCGACGAAGGTCAGCGGGGCGGTGGCCAGCACCCTCGCCACCGGGCCCCGGGGCGCCTCCACGAGCGAGGCGACCAGCAGCATCACGATGATCGCGACTCCGAGGAAGCCGCCGGCGTAGAGTCCGCGGCTCTCCCCGCTCACCGTTGTCCAGATGAGGATCATCGCAGCCGTGGCGACACAGCCGACGACCGACATGACCGACCGGGCCCGGGCGGAGATCGGGGTCGTCCGCTGGGCCCGCCAGACGGCGAGGGCGGCCCCGGCCAGCAGGGCCTGGGCGCGGCTGTCGGTGCCGTAGTAGATCCGGGAGGGGTCCGTCCCGATCACGAGCAGGGCGAGGCCCACCAGGGCGGAGGCCTCGGCGCCGAGGACCGCGACCGTGAGCGCGAGCGACTGGGCCTTCTGGCGTTGCCGGCGCCAGCGGTCCACAGTCTTCGCGCTGTGCCGCATCAGCAGGTAGACGATCAGCGGCCACAGGACGTAGAACTGCTCCTCAACGGACAGCGACCAGGTGTGCAGCAGCGGCGACGGAGCCGAGAAGTGGTCGAAGTAGCTCTGGTCGGACAGCGCGAAACGCCAGTTTGCGACATAGAGCAGCGTGGAGAGCGCGTCCAGCCGCAGGGTTCCCACGTCGCCGGGGGAGGCGATCCAGCGGGCGTAGGCCGCCACCCCGAGCAGGAGCAGCAGCAGCGCCGGCATCAGGCGGCGAGACCGGCGGATCCAGAAGGTGCGAAGGTCGATGCGCCGGTTGTAGCGGTACTCGGCGATCAGTAGGCCGGTGATGAGGAACCCGGAGAGGACGAAGAAGGTGTCGACGCCGAGCAGGCCGCCGGGCATCCAGGAGACGCCGGCGTGATACGCGATGACGGCCGTGACCGCGAGCGCGCGCAGGCCGTCGAGCGCGGGGGAGTGCCCGAGCGGCGCGAGCACGGGCCCGGTGGCGTCGAGATCCTCCTCGACCCGCTGCGGCCCCGTCGCCTCGCGCGTGCCGGTCCGCGGCCGGGTGCCGGCCCGGGTTCTCGCCCCGGGCGCCGTCGCCGTCCCGGGAGACCGGCGGGGAGGTCCAGCCGGTCTCCGGGTGGCCCCGGGCGCCGGTCGCGTCCCGCCCAGGCGGGTATTGATCGGGGTGGTGTCGGTGGGCTCCGGCCCGGGTGCCACCCGGCGGTGGCGCCCACCGGAGGCGAGCGGGAAGGTGTCGGCGTCGTTGCTGGTCAGCCTCGTTCCCTCCTCGTCGCCGGGGGTTGCGTCGGCTGCGACCTCGCCAGGACATACGACAGGCAAGGCTAATCGCAGCGGCGTGGGAGGACGCACGCACGGTGTGCTCACCGCTGTCGCGGCGGACGCGGTGTCGAGCCGCTATCGGGACATTGGTACCTTCCGCGCGTGTCTGAGACCACGGCGGGGCTCCCCCGGATGGTGGCCCCGGCGCCGGCGGTGCCCGCGGGCCACCCCACGCCGGGATTCCCCGTGATGTCGGGATTCTCCGTGGTGCTGGGGCGGGCGCGGCCCGTGCGCTGGCACCTGTGGCTGGCCACGATCGGGCTGCTCGGTCTCGCCGTCCGCCTGTTCTACCTGTTCCACTGGCTGCATCCGGCGGTCGTGCAGGGAGACCCGTACTACTACCACGAGGCGGCGAACCTCTTCGCCGACGGCCGGGGCTGGCCCGACCCCTACGAACTCGCCCTGTCCGGCCGCTACGTCCCCGACGCCCAGCACCCCCCGCTGACCAGCGTGCTGCTGGCCGTGCCGTCGGTGCTCGGATTCACCAGCTTCCTGTCCCACCAGCTGTTCTCGTGCCTGCTCGGCGTGCTGTCGATCGTGCTCGTCGCCCTCGCCGGGCGGCGGATCGCCGGCCCCGTGACCGGACTGGTGGCGGCCGGGATCGCCGCTGTCTATCCGGGCATGTGGCTCAACGACCCGCTGTTGATGTCGGAGACGACCGGGATCCTCACCTGCGCGTGGATCACCCTTGCCGCCTACCGGTTCCGAGACCGGCGGGGAGCCGCCGACGCCGCCTGGCTCGGAGTGGCCCTCGCGGCGGTGATGCTCGCGCGAGCGGAACTGGCGCTGCTCGTCGTGGTGCTGGTGGTGCCACTCGTCGCGACGGCCCGTGAACTCGCCTGGCGGCGCCGGATCGCCCTGGTGGCCGTCGCGGCGGCGGTGAGCGCGCTCACGATCGCGCCCTGGACGATCTACAACCTGTCCCGGTTCAGTGAGCCGGAATACCTGTCCACCGGGCTCGGCTCCACCCTGGCGGTCACCCACTGCCCGGCCAGCTACTCCGGCCGGTACGTCGGCTGGTGGTCGTTCGACTGCATCCTGGCGTTGCCACCCTCGCCCCAGGAACGCTCCGAACGGGACGTGTTCTACCGCCGGGCCGCGTACGACTACATCAAACACAACGAGCGTAGCCTGCCCCGGGTGGCCGCGGCGCGGCTTGGTCGGACATGGGGGGTCTACCGTCCCTGGCAGCAGGCCCGGCTGGACACCATCGAGCTGCGCCCCCTGGTCCTCAGTAAGGTCGGGATGGTCACGCTGTGGCCGTTGGAGATCGCGGCGCTCGCCGGGGTCGTGGTGCTGCGCCGCCGCCGGGTCGTGCTGCTGCCACTGCTCGCCGTGCCGATCGCGCTGAGCCTCGCCTCGGTCGCGATCTATGGGACGACCCGGTTCCGGGCCGCCGCGGAGCCCGCGATCGTGCTGCTCGCCGCCGTCGCGATCACGGCCGCCGCGCAGTGGCTCGGGTGTCGCGGTAGGTTCGCGGACCGGCCGGCCGGGTAGAAAGGGGGGGTTCGCTCGGGGTGCCGACGTGGTCGCGTATACCGGACTGGTACGTTGCCAGGGTGCCGGACCTTGCTGATCTCCGGGCGCTCGGTCGGTGAATGGACCCGCCCTTTCTCTTACGGCCGCAGCCGATTCCGGTGCAGCCGCCGGCCCGGCCGGCACCGCTTCCATCCCCGAACCGCGCACTCCCGCGCCGGTCCGTCCACCCAAGGTGGTCTTCGGCGGCTTCGACGGCCTGCGCGCGATCGCGGCGATTCTCGTGGTCGTCGTGCACACCGCGTTTCCCGCCGGTTTCACCACCAGCAGCCGGCTGGGCCCCTACACCGCCCGGAGTGAGATCGGTGTCGCGGTCTTCTTCCTGATCTCGGGGTTTCTGCTCTACCGCCCGTTCGTCGCCGCCCGGTTCGCCGGCCTCCGCGGCTCGGACGCCGCCGGCTACCTGGTCCGGCGGTTCATGCGGATCGTCCCGCTGTACTGGGTGGCGCTCGCCGTCACCCTGACCGTGGTCAGCAGTAAGCGGGTCGGCGTGCACGGCCTGGCCGGTCTGTTCCAGACGGCATTCTTCGTCCAGGGTTATCAGGAGCACTGGGCGATCCAGGGCCTCACCCAGGCCTGGACCCTGGACGTCGAGGCGGCGTTCTACCTGGCGATACCGGTATACGCGTGGCTGCTGCGGCGGCGGGACCGTCCGTCCGCCGCCCAGTTACGCGTGGAACTCGCCGCGCTCGCGGTCACGTTCGCCGCAGCCAAGATCGTCCATTATCTGGTGATCCCGTCCACGCCGACCTGGATGAACGGCTGGAACGTCTGGCTGCCGGTCTGGTGGGACCTGTTCGCCATGGGCATGCTGCTCGCCGTGCTCTCGGCCTGGTACTCCCGGCAGGGCAGGTCGCCGCGCTGGGCCGAGCTGCCCGGCTCGGGCACGGTGTGCTGGGGCATCGCCGCGTTTTTCTACTGGGTGTCGAGCAGGCATCTCGGCCTGCCGCTCGTGCCGATCTTTGAAGCCACGCGGAGCCAGGACATAGGCAAGCACCTGGGCTACGGGTTGTTCGGCTTCTTCCTGCTGCTCCCGGCGGTGTTCGGCCGCAGCGACCGCGGCTGGGTGCGGCCGCTGCTGGCCAGCCGTCCGCTGGCCTTCCTCGGAGCGATCTCGTACGGCATCTATCTGTGGCACTCGGCCGTCATCGACCTGGTGCTGGAGCACAGTGGCTGGCGGCTGTGGAAGATCCCCTACCTGCCGTTTCTCCTGGTGGTCCTCACCCTGACCGTCGGGGTCTCCACCGTGACGTACTTTTTGATCGAGCGTCCCTGCATCACCCTTTCCCGGGAGTGGGCCCGGCGGGTCGACAGATGGGTGGCGAGGCGCTTCGAAGGGGCGGCGAGGGGCGGGGAGGGCGGCCTCGTGAGCGGGGCCGGCGGATCGCCGGGCGAGGTCGAGGTGATCGGGAAGCCCGTCGATGGCCCGACGGTGCCACTCGCGTCAGGCATCATGCCGCTGCGGAACATGACGGACCGGGACGTGCGAGACCCGTTCCCCCCGGTCCGGTCCCTCGATCCCGACCTGCCCGGCGTGCCGGATGGACGGGCGCCGCGCGCCGGGTGGAAGCGGCCCCGGGTCGAGTTCGACGGTTTGGAATGGCTCGGGCCGGAGCCCGCGCCGCAGCCCGGTGAGCCCGGGGCACAGCCGGCCGAGCGCGGGGGCCCGAGCGGGGGGGGGATCCGAGCGCGGGGGGTCGGCGAGCCGGCGCTGACCCGGGAATGACCGGGCGTCGGGCCGCGAGGCCATGCCGTCGGCGGGTGTCGGGAATCGGACGCCACGAACTTACCCATTTATCCGCTTTTCAACCGATCTGCGCCGTTCGTCTCTGTCGCGTCCCGTCCGTACACGTTCCCACCCGTGTGCCGGGACGATCCGCGGGACGGTGTTGTCCCGCCTACCGCGGCGCCGTGCCGCCACCTAAAACTACATATGGATGTCATTACTCTACGCAGAGTGAGGATGATGGCGGACGGCGCGCGTCTTGGTGCGGGCGCCCGTTGACCACCCTGGACACCCGTCCCTAGACTTGGGGACGTGCACGAGGGTCCGTGGGTCTCAGACCGAGCGGATCCACTCGAGCGTCGTTATCGTTCCTGACAGTTTCTTCGTTTTTGGCGTTGTTTCTGTCCCTCGGTCCCGGCGGTTCGATCCGGCCCTCGCGCGGACGACCACCCCTAGCCGGAGCCGACCCCTTGACGAGCACCACCGACGTACGACCCGTGGAGACCGTGACCATCTCGCCCAGCCCGACCACACCACAGGTAGCGGTCAACGACATCGGCTCGGCCGAAGACTTCCTAGCGGCCGTCGACAAGACGATCAAGTTCTTCAACGATGGCGACATCGTTGACGGCGTCATCGTCAAGGTCGACCGCGACGAGGTGCTGCTCGACATCGGCTACAAGACCGAGGGTGTGATCCCGTCCCGGGAACTGTCGATCAAGCATGACGTCGACCCGCACGAGGTCGTCAGTGTCGGCGACCACGTCGAGGCCCTTGTCCTCCAGAAGGAGGACAAGGAAGGCCGCCTGATCCTGTCCAAGAAGCGTGCGCAGTACGAGCGCGCCTGGGGCACGATCGAGAAGCTCAAGGACGAGGACGGCGTCGTCACCGGCGCCGTGATCGAGGTCGTCAAGGGTGGTCTCATCCTCGACATCGGCCTGCGCGGCTTCCTGCCGGCTTCGCTCGTGGAGATGCGCCGGGTCCGCGATCTGCAGCCCTACGTGGGCCGCGAGCTTGAAGCCAAGATCATCGAATTGGACAAGAACCGCAACAACGTCGTGCTCTCGCGGCGGGCCTGGCTCGAGCAGACCCAGAGCGCAGTCCGTTCCGAGTTCCTCGCCCAGCTGGCCAAGGGCCAGATCCGCAAGGGCGTGGTCAG
>NZ_CDWTNB010000199.1:0-6922 GCF_977947065.1 Frankia sp. CgJB1 | reverse complement strand
ATATAGAATAATCAAATTATTTCAATGCAAATCCTGGGTGCGCCTTCGGTGTTGGCATATGGGCCGTCGCAAAGTCTTTGATCGTCGCCCGGATAGGTATCCAGGACACCATCCAGTGGCATCCTTTCGGACCAGACGCGAGCCACCTCCTCAATGCCTATTCCACCTATAGCTACCGAACGGGAATTCTGTTCAGCACCGGCGGCTTATTTCTACCCGGCGTCTACATCATCTCTGGGCAAATTAATATTATCGGACGTATTCTGGCCGCACTGGTCGCCGCGCCGCTCGTTTTCGGGAGCCTGCTCTGCTTCCTCTATCCGACCCACCGGATCTATCTCGTGGCGAAGAGGCAAAAAGATGATGCGCTAGGGAAGTTCGGAGAGGTACTCCAAGCCGCTCAGCATGAGGCCCTACAAGGCAGCGGTGACATGAGCTCTCTGGCGTCGAGGGTTCAGACCCTACTGTCCCTACGCGCCGCCATCGCGAGCGAGCCGAACTTTCCTGCATCCATCCTCCTGATCGTTCGCACGGGATCATTGTTCCTAATACCGATCTTCATCGGTTTCCTCCAGGCTGCACTAGGGGCCGCCTTTCTAGGATGACGTCACCGAATAACGGCCAGGCGGCTCAGTGGTCAGCCGGAGGGTGCGGGCAGCAGGAACCGGAAGACCGTGCCGGTGCCGACGGCACTGGACACCTCGACCCGGCCGCCGTGGGCGGCGGCGGTCGCCGCGACGATGGACAGCCCCAGCCCGTTGCCGCCAGGCCCCCGTGCCCGGCTGTCCGCGGCCCGGTAGAAGCGATCGAACACGTGCTCGGCAACCTCCGGTGGCATGCCCGGCCCGTGGTCGATGACGTGAAGCTCCGCGCCCCCGGGGGTCCCGGGGGCGGCGGGGCCGGTCGGCGCGGCGCCCGCCGGCAGCGCGTGCAGCCGCACCTCGATCGGCGTCTCGGGCGGGGTGTGGACGCGGGTGTTGGTCAGGAGGTTGCCGGCGAGCTGGCGCAGCGCGTTCTCGTCGCCGAGGACGACGCAGCTCGCCGGGAGCTCGGCGCTCACCGGGCGCTCGGGGGCCGCGACCCGCAGGTCGGCGACGGCGTCGCGGACGAGCCTGGCAAAGTCGATCTCGGCCCGCCGCATCGGTCGCTGCTCGTCGAGGTGGGCCAGGTATAGCAGGTCGTCGACGAGGGTGCTCATCCGGGCGGCCTCCTCCTGGACCCGGCGTAGCGCGTCATCCGCGTCGACCGCCGTCACCATTCCGCCGCGCAGCAGATCGGCGTAGCCGCGGATCGAGGTCAACGGCGTCCGCAGCTCGTGGGAGGCGTCGGCGGCGAAGCGGCGGAGCTGCTCCTGGGAGGCGACCCGGGCGGCGAACGCGGCCTGGATTTGGCCGAGCATCGTGTTGAGGGCCATGGCGAGCTGACCGGTCTCCGAACGGGCCGACCCCGCCGGCACCCGCCGGTCGAGATCCCCCCCCCCCGGCGATCGCCGACGCGGTGGAGATCATCTGACGCAGTGGGCGCAGGCCACGGGTCAGCCACACCCAGGCGAGCACGGCGATCGCGGCGAGCACCGCGAGACCCACCGCCACTTCGATCATCACCAGTCGGTGGACCGTCTCCGCGACCGGCTTCAGCGGCAGCGCGACGAGAACCCGTGGCCCGCGCGGACTGTCCCGGACGACCGCTCGGTACCGCTCCCGGTCGGCGATGACGGTGAACGGTGCGGCACCCCGGTCCCCGGCGGCGTCCAGCAGGGGCGTAGCCGGCGACGTGGGAGTCACCGAACCCGCGATGCGCAGCACCGTCCCGTCCGTCCGTCGGATCTCCACCAGGTAGTCGGTCGGCGCCACGGCCCGCTCCACCCCGGCCCGGCCCAGCGCCTCCCACCGGGACAGATAGGCAGCAGCCGGCAGGCCGCCCAGCACCCGCGCGCGGGTGAGCTGCTGGTCGATCCGGTCGTCCAGGTAGGCACGCAGCGCGAACACGCTCGCCCCACCCACGATGACCAGTCCCAGTGCGGTCAGCGCGATCAGGCCGGACATCAGCTTCAGGCGGAGCGTCGCCGGTTGGACCCCGCCACCGGAAGGCGCAGCACGTAGCCAAAACCACGCTGGGTGTGGATGAGAGACGGGCCGTGCCGGCCGAGCTTGCGCCGCAGGTAGCTGACGTACTGGTCCACGATGGTCGGCTCGCCCGCGTAGTCGTAGCTCCACACCGCGTCGAGGATCTGGGTCCTGGACAGCACCCGGTTGGGGTTGGTCAGGAAGTACCGCAGCAGGGAGAACTCCGTCGGCGACAGGTCGATCGGCTCCCCGGCGCGGCGGACGAGATGGGCGTCCGGGTCGAGTTCCACGTCGGCGAACCGCAGCGGGGACGGCGGCACGGGTGCCGGCTCGGCCGGCGGAGGTGACGTCCGGCGCAGCACGGCCCGGACCCGGGCGACGAGCTCGTCGACGGCGAACGGCTTGGTGACGTAGTCGTCGCCGCCGTAGGTGAGGCCGGCGATCTTGTCCCGGTGGGCGTTGCGCGCGCTCAGGTAGACGACGGGTACCGGGTGCCCGTCCGCGCGCAACATCCGGCAGATCTCGAAGCCGTCGATGTCGGGCAGCATCACATCAAGGATCATCAGATCCGGCCGGGCCTCGACGGCCAACTCGAGCGCCGCCCGACCGGTGGTCGCGGTCAGAACGTCGAAACCATGGAAACGTAACGCCATCCGCAGCAGATCGACGATGTTCGGCTCATCGTCGACAACCAGCACACGCGGGGCAGTGGACATGTCCGGCTCCCTGGACGCGACCTCGATGCAGCGGGTGGACGGCGATGCGGGCGGCGATGTCGACATCGTCCGCGTCGAGTTCATCCGAGCATCATGAGAGTTCGGTGTGAGCCGGATGCCAACCGGGCGCGCCGGGACTGTCCGGCCGGGCGTCCTCGCCGGGCCTGGCAAGGATGCCCGCTCCCGCAGCGGGACTGCCTCGGCGGAACAGTTCCACGCTCGGTAATCCACACCCGCGGGACATGGTTAACACATGATCCCTCTGGAACAGTTCCCCAATGAAATCACTCACGGACATCGACCTGATACGCGATTTGGAGCCCGTCGCCGAGGCCAACCTGAACCGGCATCTCGGCGTCGCCGCCGAATGGATGCCGCACGAGTACGTACCCTGGGGCGAGGGCCGCGACTTCGATAGTCTCCCCTGGGAGCCCGGGCAGTCGAAGCTTTCCAAGATCGCGCAGATCGCGTTCGAGGTCAACCTGCTGACCGAGGACAACCTGCCGAGCTACCACCGGGAGATCGCGGACGCGTTCGGCCGGGACGGCGCCTGGGGAAGCTGGGTGCACCGGTGGACCGGTGAAGAGGGGCGCCACTCCATAGCGATGCGCGACTACCTCCTGGTCACCCGGGCGGTGGACCCGATCGCCCTCGAACGCAACCGCATGTACCAGATGGGCAAGGGCTACGACAGCCGGGACAAGTCCCCGCTGGAGGCAACGGCGTACGTCTCCTTCCAGGAACTGGCGACCCGGGTGAGCCACCGCAACACTGGCCGTTTCTGCGGGGAACCGATCGCCGAGAAGCTGCTCACGCGGGTGGCGACGGACGAGAACCTGCACATGATCTTCTATCGGAACGTGATCGCGGGGGCGCTGGAGCTCGACCCCTCGCGTACCGTGGTGGCCATCCGCGACGAGCTCGTCAACTTCCAGATGCCCGGCACCGGCATCCGTGACTTCGGCCGCAAGGCGATCCAGATCGCCCGGGCCGGCATCTACAACCTGCGCATCCACCACGACGACGTGGTGCTGCCGATCCTGCGTCACTGGCGGTTCTTCGACCTGGAGGGCCTGAATGGCGAGGCTGAGAAGGCCCGCGAGGAGGTCTCCGCCTTCGTCACCGGGCTCGACGCCCTCGCGACGCAGCAGGAAGCGAAGCTGGCGCGGACCACGGAACGTGCCACCCGGCGAGCCGAGGCGTTGGCCTCGGCCTAACGCATAACCTGCATAACCCAGAAATCCGGGAAATCCGGGATGGTCTCACTGCCCGTAGCGTCCCTACCGGGTGGTGAGGTGTTCGCAGATCGTGTCGATACCGGTCTCCCGGTCCACCACCAGCCACGGGGAGACCCAGCTCCGGGCCGCCAACTCCTCGTACATCCGCGCGCACCGCTCCTGCAGTCCGTCGTCGGACTCGAAGGTGTCCAGCGCCCGGCCCCGGTCGGCCCCGGCGCGGGCGAGCGTACCCGCCCGCGCCGTCCCCACCGGGATCCGCAGCAGGACCTGGAGATCGGGCACCGGCAGCGCGAGCGCGCCGAGTTCCAGCTCGGCGATCCAGGCGGGAAAGCTCTCCCGCTCGGTGGCCGGCAGCCGCGCCGCGCCGTACGCCGCGTTCGACGCCACGTAACGATCGATGATCACCAGATCATGCGTGCGGACGAGGGCGTCGAGTTCGGGACGGGAGTTGGCCCGGTCGAGCGCGAACATCATCGCGCTCGCCCGGGGAGAGGCCGCGAGCGGCGCGAGCCGCGGATCGCCGGCCAGCAGGCCGCGCACCGCCGGGCCGAGAGGCTCGGTCGCATAGCGGGGATAGGCGAGCGTCGCGACGCTGCGGCCGGCGGCGGTGAGGCGAGCGACCAGCCGCCCGGTCAGCGTGTTCTTGCCCGCGCCGTCGACGCCTTCGATCGCGAGGATCACCCGCCTGGCACCTCCCCGCCACCGGCCGTCGTGAGCCCTTAGGCCGCAGCTTAACCGTAACAAGGATACAGCCCGTAACAAGGACACCACAAGGACACGTCGAAACCGATCGACCACCGGCCGGGCGCTTCCTCCTCCCGGCTGCGTCCCGGCCCGTACGCGGGATACGTCCAGTGGCGGATGTCGGCACGACGGCGGCTCGCTACCGTCGGAGAGATGGAGGCCAGGCGCGGCATCTTCCCGGTGATCGGTGACGTCCTGTTCACCGCATTCACCGCGGCGGCGTTGCTCCGCGGTTCCGGGGAGGCGGGTGCCGACCAGGTGCCCCCCTCCCGGCCGTTGGATGCCTTCGCCTACGTGCTGCTCGCCCTGCTGGCCGCCGCCATCCCCCTGCGCCGCCGGGCCCCGTTGGCCATGCTCGTGGCCACGAGCCTGCTCCTCGGCGGCTACCTCGGCGCCGGCTACCCGCGCGGCCCCGCGTTCTTTCCCGTGATCGTGGCCGGGCTCGCGGTCGGGCTGCGCCACGACCAGCGGACGACGAGCCGAGCCGTGGGGGTCTGCGTTCTACTGATCTTCCTCGGCTCGGTCGTCGCGCTGCTGCGGGGATACGCCGATGGCGGCTGGAAGTTCGCCATCGCGATGATCGGGACGGCCGCATCCTGCACCGTTCCCGCGTTCGTGGGCGCCCTGATCAGACTCAACCGCATCGCCTCTGCGCAGGCCAAGGAGGAGGCGACCCGCCGCCGGATCGAACAGGAACGGCTGCGGATGGCTCGCGAGGTCCACGATGTCGTGGGCCACAGCCTGTCCATTATCTCCCTGCAGGCCGCGGTGGCGCTGCATGTGCTGGACCGGCGTCCCGAGCAGGCCCAGGTGGCCCTGGAGGCCATCCGCCGGACGAGCGTCGACGCGCTGGACGAGCTGCGGGCCACCCTGGCGCTCACCCGGGCCGGCCGGCGGGCGGACCCGGCCGCGGACGACGTCACTGCCACCGCTGCTGCTGCCACCACCGCTGCTGCCGCTGCCACGTCCTCGACGGATACCCCGGAGGGGACCGGCAGGGCCCGCGAGGCGCATGACGAGCCGCCCAGGACCCCGTTGACGGGACTCGGCCGACTCCCGAGCCTGCTGCGCGAGGTCCGGCTCTGCGGGGTGCCCGTCGAGCTCGTCACGCAGGGAGACTCCCGGGATCTCACGGGCCTGCCGGCGGACCTCGATCTGGCAGCCTACCGCATCATTCAGGAGTCGCTGACCAACGTGCTCCGGCACGGGGAGCCGAACGGAGTACGAGTGCGCGTCACCATGGGGATCATCGGCGGCCGGCTCGTCGTCGACGTCACCGACCAGCCGGGCACGGCCGCGCCCCCGCCGCTCCCCGGCGAGCCGCACGGCTGGCCGACCTCGACCGGCCACGGGCTCACCGGGCTGCGGGAGCGGGCCGCGGAGTTCGGCGGAAGCCTCACCGCCGGACCGGTCCAGGCCGGCGGTTGGCAGGTCCGGGCCGAGCTTCCGGTGCACACCGGCGGCGGCCGGACGCTCCCCGGCCGGGTGACGCGCTCGTGATCCGGGTGGCGGTGGCCGACGACCAGCCGCTGGTGCGGCTCGGGCTGCGGGTACTCATCGAGACCGAGGACGATCTGGAGCTCGTCGGCGAGGCCGAGGACGGCCGGGCCGCGGTCGAGCTCGTCCGCGCCACCCGACCCGACGTCGTGCTGCTCGACATCCGCATGCCGGTTCTCGACGGGCTGGCGACGCTGCGGACGATCGTCGAGGATCCCGGCCTGGCCGCCACCCGGGTCGTCATGGTCACCACCTTTGAGCTGGACGAATACGTCTTCGAGGCGTTGCGGGGCGGCGCCTCGGGCTTCGTGCTCAAGGACACCGAGCCCGCCGACCTGCTGCGGGCGATCCGGGTCGTCGCCGCGGGCGAGTCCCTGCTCTCCCCGACGGTGACCCGGCTCGTCATCGAGGCCTTCGCCCGCCGGCCAGCCGCCGTCGCCGCCCCGGACCTGCGCGGGCTAACCGTGCGGGAACGCGAGGTGATAAGCCTCGTCGGCCACGGGCTGTCCAACGACGAGATCGCCGCCCAACTGGTGATCAGTCCGGCGACGGCCCGCACCCACGTGAGCCGGGTGATGGTGAAACTGGCGGCGCGGGACCGAGCCCAGCTCGCCGTCCTGGCCCACCAGGCCGGCCTCGTCTGAGCCGGCTGGGCATACCC
>NZ_CDWTNB010000198.1:1250-7663 GCF_977947065.1 Frankia sp. CgJB1 | reverse complement strand
CGCCCACTCCGGCAGCGGCACCGCCTCCCCCGAGTCGCACGGGGAATCCGGTCAGCTCGGCCGGAACCGCGCGTTCGACGCCCGGCCGTACGAGTGCCTCCCCACCGCCGGTCTCCCTACCGCCGGCCTCCGCGCAGCTGCCGGCACCGGCGCCGACCCGGGCTCGACCACCGGCACCGGCGCCGACCCGGGCTCGACCGCCAACGCCAACGCCAGCGTCGGCACCGACGCCAGCACCGGCACCGTCCCGACCCGCGTGGTTCGAGCGCGACGTCTCGAGGACCTCCGCCGGGTCCGCCGGTTCCGGCGCCAGGGTGCCATCCGTTCCCGGCGTTGAGGAGGGTCCTCGGTCGCGAGGAGTGCCGGCGCCCGTTCCCGTCCGGGATTATCGAGAACCTGGCAGGGATCCCCTGGAGGCCGCGGCCGGGCGTCGGCCGCCCGCCCGTACCGACGGGGATGACCACGTACTCGATCATGATCGTGGTGGTCCACGGGCGTCGCGTTCTGCCGACCCGCCGACCATGCAGGTGCGCCGACAGCTCAGACCTGATCCCGAGCCGGATCCGGTGCCCTCCGGCACGAGGGACGAGGCGTGGCCCCTACCGGTCTCCGGCGCGCGGCAGGGCGGCGAGCCGGTGACCGATGCCTATTCCTATCCCAACTCCTATCCTGGTTCCTATCCCGACTCCTATCCTGGCCCGGCCTTCGACCGCCGGCTGCAGGCATACCCCGGGCGGAACCGGGGCGCGGGTGACGACCATGACCTGGAGGATCAGGAACGGCGTGCTGACCCGGGGCCGCGGCCGGTTGTCCCGCGTCCGCAGGCCTTGCCCGAGACGCATCGTCCGTCGACGCCGTCCGAACAACCGACGCCGGCCGCGTCTCGCGACCACCTCGCCGGTTCGGCCCCGGCGAACGGCGGTTTTGCGGCCCGGCGTGCCGATGAGGCCGTGGAAAGTCCCGATTTCCCACCGATCACCGCGCCCCGGCCGGTCGCCCCGTCCCGGCCGGTCGCCGCGCTGATGGTGGTGCTGGCGGCCGTCGGAGCCGGCATCGGCTCCGTCCTGCCGTGGAGCGAGATGTCCAGCGGCGACGAGACACGTACGTTCAGCGGTCTCGTGGTCGGAGACGGGCGCACCATCGGTGTCCTGGCGGTCATGCTCGGTGCCATCGGGGTGGGACGGTTGGTGCGTCGGCCGCTTGCCGGTGCGATCGACGTCGCCCTCGCCCGAATCATCGCGGTCCTGATCGTGATTATCACCGCTCTGGACCGCATCTACGGGCCGCCGACCCTCGCCTCGTTCCGCGCGATTTCCGCGGATGCGATCTCGATCCGTCCACAGGCGGGGATCACGGTGTGCCTCGGCGCCGGCCTCCTCGCCCTGATCGGGGCGGTGCTGCTCCAGCTGAGGACGAAGCCCCTTCGAGGGTGACCCGTCCGCATCGATCCGGTCCCGGTGGTCGTGCTCCCACGTCCTTCCGCTGACCCCTTGCTGGGGGATAACGGATTCGGTGGATGTGGGTCATGACCGAATCGTCATTGTCCGCGAGGATGTTCCTGGTCAAGGAAACACGGGGGAGTCAAGGGGACGCAGGGAGGACAGGCCGCCGGGCCAGGGGATGTCCGCCGAGGTGTTCCGTTCCTTGATCGGGCGCGCGCTCTCCCGCTGTGCGGGGGGTGGCGTGAGGGCGCGCGCCGGGTCCACGTCCTCGTGATCACTCTGGTGGCGGGGTCAGGCCGTTCCCTCGGCACCGGGATTGAGATGGCCGTCTTCCACTGCGAGTTTGTAGAGGTCGACCTTGGTGCTCGCGTCCCGCCCGGCCTTGCGGTACTTCGATCGGACCCGATCGATGTACTGCTTCGCCGTTTCCGGAGAGACGTTCATCTTGTGGGCAACCGTCTTCATGGGCATTCCGGTCGCATAGAGACGCAGTGCTTCTACTTCTTTGGGCGACAGGCCCGGTTTGTCCGGGGCGTCATCGGTGAGCAGCAGGAATGCCAGCTGCGGCGAGATCCACCCCGTTCCCGCGGCGGTGGCGCGGATCGCGGTGGCCAGATCCTCGATGTCGTCGGTCTTCGGGACGAAGCCCGACGCGCCGGCGCGCATCGCGTCGCGAACCGTCGCGGGAGCCGCCGCGGCGCTGAAAACCACGACCGCGCGGTCCACCGCGAGCAGCCTCTGGATGTTATGGGGCGGCGCGGTGCCATCGCCGAGATCGAGATCGAGCAGGATCACCTGGGCGCCGTGCCCCGGGCCGGCCAGCAGGGCTTCGATGGAGTGAGCGGTGCCGATCAGCCTGAAGTCCTCGACGTCGTGAAGGAGGTCCGCCAGGCCGCGAAGCACGATCGGGTGATCGTCCACTGCCGCCACGGTGATGGCGCCAGGTACTGCGGGTACTGCAGTTCCGTTCGCTACGCTCATGCTGGTCCAGTCGTTCTCCCGGACTTGCCGGCCACGAGGCGACAGACCTCGTCAGGCCGTACGGGCGTTGGTGCCCGCTGGCGGAGCGCGGGGCCCCACCGATCGCTGGGTGCGTCGGGGACACCGCACCCAGCGACGCCAACCATTTCAGCAGATCCCCACCGGGTGGCTGGTGGAGCATAGGGAGGGCCCAGCGTGGCGAGTGTCACGAGGGGACACGTCCATCAGAAGACGATCATAGATCATCGGCCGTCCACGTCCGAGCGCTGCTCGGACGTGCTAGCGGCTCGTGGCGAGTTCGTCGGCGTCGGCGCGGGCAATGGGCGCTGCGCCAGCGGCGCGCCTGGAGCCAGGCTGAGCTGGCCGGCGCGGCGGGCATGACGCAGTCGGCGGTGGCACGGTTCGAGGCCGGCGGCACCGTACCGACACTCCCGGCGCTGGAACGGCTCGCCGAGGCACTCGACGCCGACCTCGACGTCCGCGTCATCCCTCGCTCCGCAGCGTAGGAGACGTTCTGGCACGCCTGTCCGACATGAGCCGGTGAAATTCAGCGGGCGCCGACGACGGCTAGCTCGTCCAGTCCTCCCAGCTCACGCCGGTGACCCGGCTGAACTCCGAGGTGTTCGCCGTAACGACTGTCAGCCCGCGCCGCAGTGCCTGCCCGGCGATCAACAGATCGTAGGCGCCAATCGGCGTCCCGGCCTTCTCCAGGGCGGCGCGCACCTCGCCGGCAGTACGGGAGTCCTCGTCATCGAAGTCAAGCAGGTCCAGGTCACCGGAGAGCAGTATCCGCAGGCGCTCGGTGTTCTCCGGCACCTGAGCGCTCTTCGCCACGCCATACCACAGCTCGAACAAGACGACCGACGAGAGCGCGAGATAATCCTCGGACGCTTCGGCCTCCCGGTACCGTTCCCGCACGCCGGCGGGCTTGTTCCGCAGCAGCGCGACCACAGTGTTGGTGTCCAGGAGGTAGCTCATCCGAAGAAGTCCTCCCCGGCGGGCGTCGGCGGCTGGTTCCTGCCGTCCTCGAACAGCGGCACGTCCGCGAAACGGTCCAGCTCGGTGAACCAGGCATCGACATCGGACGCGATCGGCTCCAGCAGCACGCCGTCTCCCATACGCCGGACGCGCACCCGGTCACCGGGCAGCCGGAACTCCTTCGGGAGCCGCACTGCCTGGCTCCTGCCGTGCATGAAGAGCCTCGCGATCGCCGTGTCCGCCACAACGCTTCCCGCCTATGATAGCTATCGATAGTATATACCAGGTGTCCGCTGCCGACTCGGTCAGATGGCGGTAGCGCGGGCACGCTGTGGCATGAGGCGGCGGTGCTAGCGGCACGTACGAGGGCGACGATAGCCGAAGATACGCTGGCTGGTCGGGCGTCAGATTGGACCGCCTCGTCGAGCCGCAGCCCATCCCCGCCCTTCGCGACCGCGACCCCACTGGCTACGAACGGCTGCGCCAGGAACCAGCATTTATCGCATTCCGGTTCCGCAACATCAGCCCAGGATGAGCCGACAGGACCGGGACAGATCTACGATCTGAAACATGATAACCCTCGGTCACCGATCGACCGAAAGACAGGGCTGGCCGCCTGGATGAGCTGGTCGGCCTGCGGGCAGGTGGCCGCCGAGACGTCAACGATCGTAGGCGATGCGCTCGAGCCCCATGGCCAGCCTTTCGAACTCCGCCGGATCGGTATAGACGTGCGCGCTCGCGCGGAGGACCGGCCCGGTGAGATCCCGGGAGCGCTCCACGGGGATGGCACTGGCGAGCACCCGGTCTTCTCGGTAGAGCCGGTCCCGGACGGCCACCGGATCGGTGCCGGGGGGCGGTTGCATGGTGATGATGCCGCATGGCGAATCTGGGTCCTCGCGCACCCGCCAGCCGCCGGCCCCGTCGAGAAGGTGCCTTCCCTGACCGGCCAGCCGTGCGATGCGGGCGAAGACACGTGACGGGCCGGAATCCATCAGTTCCGTGACGGCCTGCCCCAGGCCGATGCGGGACACGGTCGCCGCCTCGCCTATCCCGAGCCGGGCCAGTCCGGGGAGAGGAACCGGACGGTCGTTGCGGTCGAAGCGTGCGCTGTGCAGGCTCGGCACGGCGATATCAAGAAGATCGACGCTGCCTTTCCGGACGGCGAGAAATCCTGCTCCTCGTGGCCCGCAGAGCCATTTTCTCGACGTTCCGATATAGGCGCTGGCCGCGGTCTGGCTCACCTCGACCTGGCCGAGGGACTGCGCCACGTCGAGTACCAGGGGGACGCCTTCGGCCGCGCAGCGCGCACCGATCGCGGCTGCCGGCTGAACGATGCCCCGTTGGCTTGGCACCTGCGGAAACACCACGAGGTCGAGGTCGGCGAGACCGATGCGCCCGGGTGCATCGGCGCAGGCCACTCCGGCCCGGTCGACGGTCTCGACGTCGATGACCCCGGTCTCGTCGACGGGAAGATCGACCAGCGAGACCGCGGTGCGCAGCGCCCGGGCGGCGAGTACGAGCATGTTGGACCCGTACTCGCTCGGTACCACGCCGATCCTCGCCCCGGCGGGGAGCCGCCAGGCCATCAGCAGGGTGGCGAAAGCCGCGCTCGCCGAGTGGTGGAAGCTCAGGTCATCAGCGTCGAGTCCCGGGCCCATCAGGCTGACGAGCCTGGCCCGCGTGGCGTGGAGCCCGCTGCCTGCCTCCACCTCGGCGGCGTACGCGCCGAGTTCGCTCTCGCTCTCCAGGTACGCGGTCTCGGCCGCGATCGTGGCCCGACTGGGGCGGGCCGCGCCGGCCGAGTCGAGATGAACCACCGACGACGGTGACCGAGCCGCACGCCAGCGGTGGAAGAGCCGGAGCTGCTCGGGATCGTCGTTCGGCCCGGGATCGTCGCTGTCGGTGAGTCGGCGCTGGCTGGGCTGATGGATCGACGGTGTGTCCACGGGAACAGGGTGACACCTCGACGACACTTGCGGCACCGTGCCGGCGGTGCGCCGACGGTGTGGACGTCGTGGCTGCGACGGTGTTTCCGTCGGTCGTGGGTGCGAGCCCCACCCGCCCCACCATGTTTGGCATTGTACGAACCGCTCCTTTCGGGGGCGTTGTGGCTGGTAGGGCGGCTGCGGCGGCCTCGGTCGGCTCGGGTCTGGGGACTTTGAAGACCGGCTGGAGCCGCCCGGGGCCGAGGATCTTGACTTCGTGGATGAGGGCTTCGACGAGGGCCTTGCGCTGAAGGTCGGTGCCGACCTCGATGATCGTATCGATGTGGTTTGCGATCTTCTGGAGGGTGGCGCGTGGGGGCATGACGGGTTCGTCGTCGATCTGGGCGCTGAGTTCGGTGTGGCGGCGGCGGAGCTGCTTCTGCTTGGTGCGCAGCGTGGCGAGTCGGGTGGCGAGGGTTTCTTCGTCGAGGGTGCCGCGCTCGAAGGCGGACAGGTAGCGGTCGATGGCCTGGTCGGTCTGGGTGAGGTCGGTCTGGACGGTGGCGAGTTCGCCGGTGCGGTGGCGTTGGCGGGCGTGGTGGACGGCGTCGGCGATGAGCTGCTGGTGGTCGCGGTAGAAGGCGGCGAGTGCGGTGAGGATGGTGTGGTCGAGGGCGTCGCAGCGGTCGCGGCTGTAGCGCAGGCGAGTGAAGCAGGTGTAGTAGCGGTAAGTGCGGTTGCGTCCCCCGACATTGGAGCCGAGCATCGCCTTGGCGCATTGCGGGCAGCGCATCCGGCCGGTGAGGTAGTAGTCGGAGTCGCTGGCGGCCCGGTGGGTGTGTCCGTCGCTGCGGATGGTGAGGATCTGGAGCGTTCCCGATTTAGTAGACAGTTTCATTATGCGGCTTGTGGGTGCTCCCTGTCAAACTCGGCCTCGTACTCGACGGGCGTCATGTAATTGATCGTGGAATGTATCCTTCTGCGGTTGTAGTACGTCTCGACGTAGTCGAAGATGCCGGCGCGGAGCTGTTTCAGGCCGGCGAAGGCGTGGAGGTGGACGAACTCCTTCTTCAGGGTCGCCCAGAAC
>NZ_CDWTNB010000198.1:0-859 GCF_977947065.1 Frankia sp. CgJB1 | reverse complement strand
GATTCCGCGGCGGCGTTGTCAAAACATATACCGGTCCGCCCGACCGAATTCCTGATCTTGTTCTTCTTGCAGAACTCGACGAAGTCGTAGCTGGTGTACTGGCTGCCGCGGCCGGCATGGAAGATCACTTCCTTGGGCGGTCGCCGATGGAAGATTGCCATGCGTAACGCGTCGAGGACCAGGCCGGCGCGCATGTGGTTGTCGACGGCCCAGCCGACGACTTTCCGCGAGAATGCGTCGATCACCGAGGCGACATAGCACCAGCCTTCTCCGGTGCGCACATATGTTATGTCGCCGTACCACAATTCATTTGGCCTCTTCGCGGTGAAGTCCCGGCCGACGAGGTCGGGCAGCGACGAGGGCTCGGCGGCCTGGACGGTCGTGAGGTGCCTGCGGGGCCGCGGGTGCACGCTGACCAGGCCCAGCTGGGCCATTAGCCGCTGGACCCGCTTGTAGGCGACCCGGACGCCCTGGCGGCGGAGGTCGGCGAAGATCTGCCGCACGCCGTACCGGCCGTGGTGCGCGTCGAAAATCGCCCGGATCTTCGTGGGCAAGGTGATGTCGTCCTGCTCGCGTTTCGACGGTCCGCGGTTCTTTCAGGCGTAGTACTAAGGAGAACGAAAGTATCTGGACAAAGTGCGACTCGGCATGATTTAATCATTGCATGCGGAAGCTCGACGGTCGGAAAATTGACCACGGAACACTGGAAACAATCAGGATTCGCGTGGCGCGCCAGATTATTGACGACGGCGCCAACGCCGACGAGTTAGCAAAGGCACTGGGCTTCAGCCGGGCGGCGGTGTTCTCGTGGGCGCAGCAGTACTGCGACGGCGGGATTGAGGCTCTGCGAGCCTAGGAT